>JAZNVO010000132.1:0-6888 GCA_045592885.1 Alphaproteobacteria bacterium | reverse complement strand
AAAAAAAGTTATTTATAATGCACCTACATTTTGCGGTTATGGCGGAATTGGTAGACGCGCAGCGTTGAGGTCGCTGTGGAGAGATCCGTGGAAGTTCGAGTCTTCTTAACCGCACCATAAAATAAACTCCCTTCGGGGAGTTTTTTTTATGTTTTGGTAACGAAGACTATGGCCCTATTTTCTAGGCTCTTTTTTTAACCCTTTTTGGTTTAAAAAAGTCGCCAAGAAACTTTGGGAGCTTGCAGGACAAAAACTTGCCATTCAAGGCAATTTTTTGCTTAGCGCTTCTTAACCGCACCATAAAATAAACTCCCTTCGGGGAGTTTTTTTATGCTTTGGTAACGAAGACTGTGGCCCTATTTTCTGGGCTCTTTTTTTTATGAATTACTTATTGATTTTTTTATGCCTTTTTTCTGTTTGACAAATGAGCTCTGATATGTTAAAATCTTGCCGATTAAAAATTTAATAATGTGTGAGGAAATTTATGAATATCAGGGATGCTTATATAGAGTTTTTTAAAGAAAGAGATCATGCGCAAATTCCGTCTGCTCCGATTGTGCCGGAAAACGATCCGTCTGTTTTGTTTAATACAGCCGGTATGCAACCGTTAGTGCCTTATTTAAAAGGAGCTGCTCATCCAAATGGAACAAGATTGTGCGATTATCAAAAATGTTTAAGAACCAATGATTTGGATGAAGTTGGTGATACTGTTCATCACACGTTTTTTGAAATGCTCGGTAACTGGAGTTTGGGTGATTATTTCAAAAAAGAAAGCTTAACCTGGAGCTTTGAATTTTTAACAAAAAGTTTAAATGTGCCGGTTGAAAAGTTAGCTGTCAGCGTTTTTGAAGGAAATGAAGTTGTTCCGGCTGATGAGGAAAGTATTGAAATTTGGAAATCCTTGGGCATCCCCGAAAAACGGATTAAAATGCTTTCAGATAACTGGTGGCCGAATATGGAGGCAACAGGTCCTTGTGGTCCTGATTCTGAAATTTTTTATTGGAGTGGGGCAGAGCCGGTTCCTGAAGAATTTGATCCGAATGATGAAACATGGGTTGAAATTTGGAACAATGTGTTTATGCAATGCATGCATAATGAAGATGGATCTTTCACAAGCTTGCCGAAAAAGAATGTTGACACCGGTATGGGTCTTGAACGAATTACGGCTGTTCTTGAAGGGGTGAAAGATAACTATCAATCTTCAATTTGGAAAGATGTGATTGAAAAAATCGTTGAAATTGCGGGTGTTCCATATGAAGGAAACGAACGTGAAATGCGCATCATTGCTGACCATATCAGAAGTGCGGTCTTTATCAGTGCTGATCCGGCCGGAATCAAACCAAGCAACACCGATCAAGGATATATTTTGCGCCGGTTAATCAGAAGAACGATTCGTTATGCGAAATCACTTGGCATTGATTTAAATAGCAATTGGGAAGTTGAATTGGCAAAGTTAATTATCGCAAAATTCGGCAAATATTATCCGGAGTTGGAAAGAAATGCCGGTGTGGTTTGTGAGGTTTTAACAACTGAAAAGGTTAAATTTGGTAAAACGCTTGATAATGGATTGAAAGAATTTGCAAAAATCACCGAAAATTTAACGGATAATAAACTTAACAAAGATTTAGCGTTTAAACTTTATGATACCTATGGTTTCCCGCTTGAATTGACTATTGAATTGTCTCAAGAAAAAGGCATTGAAGTTGATACAAAAGGCTTTATGGAAAAATTTGAAGAGCATAAAGCAAAAAGCCGTCAAGGTGCGGAACAAAAATTTAAAGGTGGTTTGGCCAGTTCCGGTGAAACGGAAGCTAAATATCATACGGCAACTCACTTGTTAAATGCCGCATTGAAACAAATTGTGAATGAAAATATTCATCAAAAAGGATCGAATATTACGGCGGAACGGATGCGTTTTGATTTTAACTGTGACCATAAATTAACAGATGAAGAAAAATCAAAAGTTGAAGTTTTGGTGAACGAATGGATTCAAGCCGGTTTGGATGTTACCATTCAACAAATGAGCAAAGCTGATGCTATTTCGAGTGGGGCTGAAGCTTCCTTTATCGAAAGATATCCGGATCCGGTAACGGTTTATAGCATTGGGGATGTATCAAGAGAAGTTTGTGGTGGTCCGCATGCTGAAAACACCAAAACACTCGGCACTTTCAAAATCAAAAAAGAAGAAGCCGTTGCTTCCGGTATTCGAAGAATTAAAGCTGTGTTAACAGATTAATTTAAAGCTTGCCTAAAGATAAAAAAAGCGAGTCAAAAGACCCGCTTTTTTTTATGCCTTGTTTCCTCAGCTACACTCGGCAAAGCAAAAGAAAAAGCCATTAAATTCGCTAGGAGGCATTTTTTAAGGATATTTAAATATCGTTTTTTAAGTTCTCTTAATGTTGTTCTTGAATAATTTGTCATGTGATGCCTCCTTTAAAAATAAAAAAAATGTCTACATGGTTTTTCCTTTTGTTAAATGCTGTTGGAAAAGTTAAAACTCGGAAATTTAACGGTCATTAGATTTTCGACTCCATAAATTCAAATAACACTTTGAAACAAAAGTTTTTTTTAATAGTTTTGTATTTTATTCATTAAAATTTTAACCCATTGAAAAATAACGATTTTTATTTTTACACATCTTTAAAAATACTCATTTTTTGTGTTTTTGAAAAAAATTGTTTTAAATGTGATTTTAAATGACGATGAATGATTGATTATGAGCTGGTATAAGAAAGAGGGAAAGTTTTTGAAAATGAAAAGAGGGGGGGTAACACAAGTGTCATTAAAAGGAATATAAAAAAAACGGAGATTTTCTCCGGTTTTTTCTTGTTTAGATATTTTTTTAATACAGATACTTTGTCACATCAAACGGATATTCATCGACCAATTCAATGAAAACATCATAGTTATATCTCATCTTTTTAACACGATAATCAATTTCAACGATATAAGCTTCATCCACGTTTTGAAGGCGGTCTCTCATCGTGTCCGGCAAATAATCCAAAATAACGATATCTGTTTCAGACCGATAAAGCAGGGCATGTTCGCCTCCGTCATATAAAATTTTGGGTTTTATCGGATCTTCTTCTTTCACCGAAATGGCAAAAACAATTTCATCATCACGGGTCGGAAAAATAACATAAGCGTCTTCTTTTTCAATAGAAAACTCATTTTGATACAAACTTGTCATGAAAAATTATCTGCCCCCGGTTTTTGTCATCATTTGAAAGAAATTGTTTTGGTTGGCTGTAACCGTTTGAGCCGGTTCTCCATATAAAGAGGATCCGCCAAGATGAGCCGCTCCTGCCAAATTATATTGTTCGGCAACAATCGGATAAGCTTCGGCAACCATACCATAAGCAAATTCTGCTCGGGCTTGATTTCTTGTTTCAATATCAAGGGAATTTTCTAAAGTTTTATTCATTTAAAGTCTCCTTTTTTACCTTTTTTTGATACCATACCATAAATATCAAACAAGGTCAATAAGTCATCTACACCTTTTTTTATTTTTTTCCGGCACGCGGATGTGCTTTATCATAAACATTCATCAAGTGGGCTTTGTCAATTTCCGTGTAAAGTTGTGTGGCGGCAAGTGAGGCATGGCCCAACAATTCTTGAACTGTTCTTAAATCACCTCCACCTTGCAAAAGATGAGTAGCGAAACTGTGTCTTAAAGCATGCGGGGTGACAGAATCGGCCAATCCCAAATATCTTCTGATGAATCGGACGTTTCGTTGAACAACACCGGCGTTTAACCGTTCACCTCTGGCGCCGATAAAAAGAGGAATATTCGGGTTTTTTGAGGGTAATAATTCCAAATAATCTGCTATGGCATTTTTTACCATAGGAAGAAGCGGAATGAGCCGTTCTTTATTTCCTTTTCCCAAAATGACAAAAGCATCCCGATCAAGAGGAACGTCCATTCGATTGAGTTGCAAGGCTTCATTAATCCGTAACCCACATCCATATAGCAACATATAAAGAGCGGTATCTCTTTTTTCTTGAAATGAATCTTTTGAAACTTCTTTAACTGCTCTTAAGAATAAAAAAGCATCGTCAACAGAGAGAGGTTTGGGTAAAACCTTTGGTTTTCTTCCCGTGCGAATAGACATGATGGCCGTGTTTTCAAAAAGGCCTTCACGGGTGCAAAATTTGAAAAAATTTCTTAAGGTGGACATGCTTCTTGCAATGCTGGATCTTGAAACATTATGATCGCTTCGCCACACCAAAAAAGCTCTGAAATCTGTGACGGTTAGATTTTTTAAATCCGGTAAATCAGCTACTTTTTCGTGATATTCTGTAAAAAAATGAAAAAATTCTTTCAAATCTCTTAAATAAGATTCGCCGGTTTTGTCGGCCAACCGTCTTTCGGATAACAAATGTTGTTGCCAATCGGAAATGGTCTTTTTGAGTTTTTTGCTCGTTGTAAAAGAAAGTGGCTTGTATTCTTCCATGTTTTTTTGTATCCTGTCCTTAACTTATTAAAGAAAAGTATATAAGGTTTCAAAAAAAATGCAACAGATATCTGTTCTTTTCCCAACCCCGCTTGGGTGTTATGACTATATGAGCGAAACAGAGCTTTCGCCCGGCACATTTGTTTTGGCTCCTTTCGGGCGAAAAAAAATGATGGGTGTTGTGTGGGATAAGAGTGCAAATACACATCTTGATAAAAGCAAAATTAAAGAGATTTTGGATGTGTTGCCATATCAACCGTTACCTTTTGAAACGGTGCAATTTGTCAATTGGGTAAGTGCTTATACCTTGGCACCGCTTGGAGCTGTTTTGAAAATGGCGTTATTGACGGATTTTGAAAAGGAAAGCAAAAAACCTCTTTCTTTTAAAGTTCCGGATCCGAAACATAAAATTCTTTCGTTTTCGGACAGTCAGTTAGCTGCCGTTGAACAAATAAGCGATCAAATTTCAAATGGATTTTCAGTTTCCTTATTAGATGGAGTGACCGGGTCCGGAAAAACGGAAGTTTATTTTGAAGCTATAGCCAAAGCTCTTGAACAGGGTGGGCAAATACTTGTTTTGTTGCCGGAAATCACATTGACAACCGCTTGGTTAGAGCGATTTGAAAAACGGTTTGGAACAAAGCCGGCTTTATGGCATTCCGGTGTTACTCAAAAACAAAGACGAGATACATGGCAAGCCATTTTAAAAGGAGAAGCAAAAGTTATTGTCGGAGCGCGGTCAGCGTTGTTTTTGCCATATGAAAAATTGGATTTGATTATTGTTGATGAAGAGCATGATCAATCTTTTAAACAAGAAGACGGTGTTCTTTATCAAGCGCGTGATATGGCGGTTGTTCGAGCAAAAATTGCAAGCTGTCCGATTGTGCTTGCATCAGCAACACCAAGTATTGAATCATATTGTAATGTGTTGCAGGGAAGATATTATCATATTGAATTAAAAGAACGATTTGCTGGAGCTATTCTGCCGGATATCAGACTTGTTGACATGAGACAAAAGGAAAAAGGACCGATTCGTTTTATTTCACCGGAACTGCAAAAGCTGATTGAGGAAAATATTCAAAAGAAAGAACAAACACTTTTGTTTTTAAACCGAAGAGGATATGCACCGTTGATGTTATGCCGGGCCTGTGGTGAAAGGATAAAGTGTCCGCATTGTGCTGCCTTTTTGGTGGAACACAAAAAACGAAACATTCTTCAATGTCACCATTGCGGATATACAAGGCGCATTCCAAAAGAATGTCCCACGTGCGGTCAAGAAGAAACACTTGTTGCTTGCGGACCCGGTGTTGAGCGGATTCATGAAGAGGCCTCTCATTTGTTCCCGACGGCAAAATTATGTGTTGTAACCTCGGATACATTGAATAATCCGAAGGAGTTTGCTTTTCTTCTTGAAAAAATCAAAAATAATGAAATTGATATTTTAATTGGGACACAGATTTTGGCCAAAGGACACCATTTTTCAAATTTGACTTTGGTGGGAGTGATTGATGCTGATATGGGTCTTTCTGGCGGTGATTTAAGAGCCGGGGAGCGAACATTTCAATTGCTTCATCAGGTGACGGGCAGAGCCGGTCGTGAACAAAAAAAAGGAACGGCGGTTTTGCAAACTTACGTTCCAGAAAATTTGGTGATTCAGTCGCTTCAAAATAATGATCGGCAAACTTTTATGGAACAGGAAATTATGACCCGTGAGTTATTGCAAATGCCCCCGTTTGGGCAGTTGGCGGCCATGATTTTGAGCGGAAAGAATGAGCAGACTGTTGTTGATACGGCAAAAAAAATTGTGTCCACTGCACCATTTTTGGAAGGGTTTGATGTGTTGGGGCCGACTCCGGCACCGATAGCCCTTCTTCGTGGAAAATTCAGATACCGGTTGCTCATCAAGGCGCAAAAGGATGTGAAAATGCAAAATATTTTAACAGTTTGGATGAATAAGGTTGTGATTCCTTCCAATGTGAGTTTGAGAATTGATATTAATCCATACAGCTTTTTTTAACGGAGGATTTATGACGGAAATTTTGTTTAATTCGGAAGAAACTTTAAAAGATAAAATAAAACGGTTCTTCGGCGCAGTATGGGGTCCGTTTATCAAATTTTCATTCATCAGTTTGCTTTTGCTTTATTTCAAGATAAACACAAAATCCATTTTGTCAAATCAGTTTGACTTGGAGCATGAAAAAGATAAAGCCCTTTTATTGTGGGATAATTTTCAAAAAGCCGGAGAGGATCTTTCTTTATCTGTTAAAAGAGTGATGGACTATATTTCATCGGCTTCCAATGGGGCGTTGGCAGAAGCAAAAATTTATTCTCTTGAAAAGATGATTTCTTTGTTTTCAGGAGTGATCGAGTTGGGAATCACTTTGTTTTGGATTTATCTTCTTTTTTCTTTTTTTTCAAATGTTGTTGCAGAATA
>JAZNVO010000131.1:0-3209 GCA_045592885.1 Alphaproteobacteria bacterium | reverse complement strand
ACTCCTCATTTTGAATAAATCTTTTATCGCATCATCAAAAGAAACAAAAAACAAGACTTCCTTTTCTTAACCATCCCGCTCCCTCGATTTAGCAACAAAAAAACCGGTCTTGTCACAAAATTTTGCATTAAATCCATTTTTATCAAAACAATTCAACCACCAATTTTGACTTTTAATCAACCGATGAAATTTGGACTTTTCACGATATTCGGAGCCACCGGCTTTTTCATCATCTTCACTTGTCAAATGAATGGCAACAAGCAATTTTGCTCTCTTAAATTTATCCAAAACAGCCGGCACTTCTTCTTCCGATACACAGGTCAAAACGTCATTACAATAAACTAAATCATGATCAATCGGCTTTGAATATTCCAAAATAGAGCCAACTTCAACATTTGGGTGTATCGCCTCATATTCTTTGATATCAATTCCATTCACCCGCATACCCATTTTTTCAGCTTGCACCAACAATTGACCAGAAGCGCATCCACAATCAAAAAAAGAATGCGGTTTTTCTTGAAATTCTTCTTCATAAGCCGTGATAATCTCTTTGAACGGACGCGTATAAATCCACCACATATCCCCCGCTTTTTCCGTTGCGATATAACGATAGGGACATTTTATTTCATAATAAGATTTCTTCCGAAACCACTTAAAAATATCAAACATAAAAACCTTCAAACACCCTATCTTTGCGACATTAAATATATCATATTTTTTCTTTTTTTTCAATAAGAAATAAAAAAAATTTAACCAAAAATTGATGTCTTTTTACCACCTTATCAATACAAAATCAAAAAAAGAAAATAATCTTTTTCTTGTTATTTTGAAATCAAAAAAATACCCCGTCTTTAAAATTTTAAAGACGGGTTTTTTATTATGATTTTTCTCTTTTTCCTTTTTTATTCAATCGATTTTGCAATCGAATCAACTGTTTGCTTTCTTTTTCGGAAACAATCCGTTCAAAAAGCGGAACCCACGCATTCACAACATCAGCCGATTCTTCTTTTGCAACTTTATATAAACTACCGGCCAACGCCAATTGCTGAATCAAAACAAAATCTTTTCCTCTTGGATTCACTTTTGATTTATGTGGCAAATTTTTAACCCGTTCAACCAAATCGTCATCCCCGCATTCCAAAAGCATTTGCTCTTTTTTCTTGGTTTCCAAAAGTTTTTGTTCGGCTTGTAATCTTTGTCTAGTCCGTTTCAAACGACGTTCTTCTTCCAAAAGTTTTTGACGTTCAGCTTGGAGCAAACGTTCGGCTTGCATTTTTAACAATTTTTCTTCTGCCTCACGTCTTTTTTTCTCTTCAAGTCGTTCTTCAATTAACCAAACTTTTTTCAAAATTTCATATCTTTTTTCAAAGCTTTTTTCTTTAAACATATCATAAACTTTCGGATTATCCGCATCATCCATGATATCTTCAACGGTCAGCAATCTTTTTTTCATATCCCAACTGTCATACGAACGATAGCAACCTCTACTTGCACAATTTTTTCTATCTTTATAACTGTTTGTCGGACAGAAAAATACATAATCTGTCAATTGAACGCCATGATGCATCAAAATGGCAACCATATTGACATCATCATTTCTTATAGCTTCCGTTATTCCCCGAATGCCCGTTACATGTCTCTTGGAATAATCCTCCACTTGCATATTGTTTATTCTTTTTTCTTCTAACTCTTCATAAGAAAGATCGTATTTCAAATCATATTTAATGGGAGCACTTTGATTGATCAAATATTCCAATAACTTGGCGTTTTTACTTCGAACGGCTGAAATAATTTCATCATTCACACTCAAATCTTTATGAAAAAATTTATTACCATCAATCCGATCTCGCCAATCCATCTTGAAATCAATATCCACAATCGGCAACCTCTGTTCTTTTGAAAGATCCCTAAATTTCGCCCCACGGATACGCAAAAAACGAACCATATCCAAATCACCTTTTTCAGTTGCCATTGCCATGAATGAGTGATATCGTTTATGTATCGCACTGCTTAAATAAATTTCATTATCTTTCAAACAATTAAACCTTCTTTTTAAAGATTGTTCATATTGTTTTTTTAAAAAACCTTCGGTATATTCAGCCAAATAAGAATCACCTGAATAATCTTTTTGAGCATCAATAATTTCTTGTATCTGAATATTATCCAAACATTCTGAATTAGCCATAATCAACAGATAAATCATTTTGGTAATATCAGAAATATTTTTAACCGGTTGTTGATTAAACAAATTTACAACATTTTGAAAAACAAGAGATTTTGGGATGTAAGTTTGATTATCTGTTTCCTGAGCCAAAACAATGTCTGTTGTTCCCACATCACCGGTTGAAAACACATGACCATTTTCATCACTTGTTCCCAACAACATAACGGAAGGATCCACTTGATGAATAAAAATGGCATTTTTGTAACTCATTTCCGGAATAAATACGGAAATTTCTGACTTTTCATTCTTTTTGAAGTCATAATACATTTCTATGGCCCGTTTTAAAGGACTTGTAAAATTACTGATAACGCAATTTCTTTCCCCACTGAAAAATACACTATCAAAATGTGTTGTATCCATTAACTTAACTTTTGAATCAACATAAATGACAACATCAGATCTGGCCCCACGTTCCAAAAGCTTTATTGCCATATCAAGATTTTCGGTTTCAACAGCCGCAAAAAGCGGATGTCCCACACTTCGAAAATTTTCATTGCCATTCGGATTTGCCCCATATTCCAGCAATAAATCCACCATTTCCATATTCTTCTGACGAATGGCTTTGGCAAGCAAATTGTTCGTTTTCCCTTCATAATCAGTTGCCATCCCATCCGGTGAAATTCCCGCAACCAAGCATAATTTAACCAACGGCAAACACTCTTTTTCAACCCCTTTTAACAAAGTTTGAGGGTTCAACGCATCTAACATAACTTGAGCATCAAACTCTGTTGTTTTCCCATCTGTTAAAAGCTCCATAATTTTTGACAGCTCATCCAGTTCAGTTTCAATTAAAGAAAAAACAGCATCTTCATTTATAGGCAAAATCTCTTGATATGCCTCAACTGAAATCAATTCATTTTTATCTTGAAGTGAAAGTAACTGTCGTGTCGGTTTTCTTGCCATTTTTTATCAACCCTTCTTATATAAAAGATATCGGACAATGATTTTATCATAATCATATTAATTTGTCAATTATTTTTTATAT
>JAZNVO010000130.1:0-5095 GCA_045592885.1 Alphaproteobacteria bacterium | reverse complement strand
TAAAGAAATAACGGCCACTTCCGTTGTTCCCCCACCGATATCAACAACCATGGATCCGAACGGTTCATTCACCGGTAATCCGGCGCCGATTGCGGCTGCCATCGGTTCTTCAATTAAAAAAACTTTACGGGCTCTTGAATTATCAGCGGCATCTTGAATAGCTCTGCGTTCAACGGCCGTTGAGCCGGACGGCACACAAATCACAATCATCGGACGGGCAAATGATTTATGCCCCAATGCTTTTTGAATGAAACGCTTAATCATCTCATCAGCCACGTCAAAATCGGCAATCACCCCATCTCTTAACGGACGAATGGCTTGAATTTGCCCCGGTGTTCTTCCCAGCATTTGTTTTGCTTCATTTCCAACGGCAATTACTTGTTTTTTTCCACGATTTTCCGCAATGGCAACAACAGACGGTTCATTCAAAACAAGTCCTTTACCGTGAACATAAACCAAGGTGTTAGCCGTGCCAAGGTCAATTGCCATATCACAGGAAAAATGTTTCAAAAGATTTTTAAGCATCTCCATTTTCATTTTCTTTAAAAGCCTTTCAAAATAAATTATAACTTTTTTCATTCATACACGAATAAAAACAAAAAGACAATATCTTTTTTAAAAAAAAGAACAAAAAAAACTTCCCTTACAAAAATGATAAGAGAAGTTTTTTTTACTAAATTAGAAATTATATTTCACGTTTGCCGTTCCGGTGTGATTTGTGTAATCTCCTTTAAACAACCCTTCATATTCAATTCCGATTTCAGTTCTGTTATCAATTTCAAAGCCCATTTTCAAGCCGATCTCAATCCCGAACTTATCCATTTCTTCAGATTCAATCGAATAACCCGCACCGTTTAACAAGACAACTTGATTGTCAAGTGTCGGAGAAATAAAATCATACGTTACGGCAGCACGCAATTCCGGATACCATTGAATGGAAGGAGATAAAGAATAACCCACCGTGTATCTTGCTCCTAAAATACCCGTTAAAGCATGGGCATCAGCAGCTTCAACTGTTTGTCCTAACGTATCGGTATATTCTTTTTGCTTGGTGTAGACATATCTTAAACCGGCTTCCGGAGCCAACACACCGCTTACCCAGTTACCGACCACAACCGGACCTAATTTATAACCCGCAATCACTTCGGCGGCGGCAATATTGACATCATATTCTGACTCAACCTTTTGAGATAAGACTTTTCTTTCTTCCGTTACCGTTGATTGACCATACATAGCAAATCCGTTCACATATAAACGACTTGGTTGATATTGAGCGTAAACGATACCGGCATGTGTTTGAATTTCAGTATCTCTGTTCATGCCTTTTCCGTCTGCAAAAGAATAGGTATAAGCCGCACCGACTTTAAGGTTTTTATCAATCGGTGTTTCGGCTCCGATAATCACACCCATTGTATCCATTTCAAATTCTTTTTTGCCGGTGTTTTCCCCTGTTGAATATAAGGAATGCATCCAAACTCTGCTTGTTTCTTTCGGGGCTTTATAATGCACTTTCCCATTATAAACGAAGTGTGTTCTTTCAAGCTGGTCATAAAAACGTTTGCTCAACGCATTTGAAATTTGACGCGTCACCTCTGAAGCATGAGAAGCAATTAAGGCGGAAGAATCCGGCGTTAAAGAATTAATGGCTTCTTGATAATCATCCGTATTCGTGCCATGCATCTGAGCCAATTCGTTTAATTTTTCTTGCATTAAAGAGGCTTGTTCATTCCCTTCGATTTTTTCATTATCAATCCAGGCATTGGAAGCTTCTTTGCTGTATTCATCACACTTACCGTCTTTACAATAAGGATTTTTAGCCGTTTCTTCAGCTTTTAATTGAGCTTCACCATCCGTTAGTTTCCTGATTTGATAAACACCGTCAGCGCCTTCTTTTTCTTTCACTTCATAAAGCATATTTTCGCTTAAGTTTTGGAAATCGCCGGTTGATTTTGAAGCTTTAATAATTTGATATTCTTTTGTTTCGCCTTTTTTAATTTCGCCAACCCCCACAACAACGCCCAAAGACGTGTTATCATTTGAAATTGAAACCGTGTTCGCTTCAATTTTACCGTTCGAACCGCTTTCAATATGCGTGATCACTTTTGAATTCTTTTTAATATCAACCGTATCGGCATAAATTGTGTTTTGACCTAAATCAACACGGGAATCTTCAATGCTAACAGACCCATCTTTATTTTTTTGCTTTGTGTTAATTCCACCAAAAAGTTGCAAATCAGAATGATCGATTTCAATGGCGCCTTTGTTATAAATATCCCCTGTTTTATCAAACAATGTATGCGAACTTTCCGGATAGGCAGCCGTTGTATACGGCGCATAGTCAATATCCATTGTGTCTTTCACACTTTCAATTTTCACCGTTCCAAGGTTATAAATATTTGCCCCTAAATCAGCTTCATTATTTTTAAAAGAGACATCCGACCCACTTAAAGTAAACGTTGCGCCCGCATCATTATAAACGGCGCCTCCTTTCGGTGCTTTGTTACCCGTTAAACGAGCCACACCGCTTAAAATCATATTCCCTTTATTATAAATGGCACCACCGGCCGTGTTTGCAGAGTTTTCTTCAAAAGAAACGGATCCCAAAAACTCAATTGTTCCCGCATTCAATGTTTGCGAATAAAAATCATTGTATATGGCACCACCCAAGCCTTCTTCCTTTAAACTTGTTGCCGTGTTTTGTTTGAAAACAACATCGGTTCCTTTCCCAAAAACGGCATTTCCTTCCGAATTATAAAAGGCACCCCCTCGGGCTTGAATAAATTCAACGTTAATCGGGTTTGGATATATTGCTTCATATTCTGTTTCAGACATCGTGTTATAAACGCTATTTCCTTGGAACAAAATATTTGATTGACCGTTTGGTGCATTGAATTCAACAGTTGAATAGTTCGCAATGGCTCCGCCGACTGATAAAGTTGCCGCTTCAATCGAGTTACCGATAAATTCGGCCGAATTATTAAAAACAACACGTCCTTGTTGCGAGTTATCTTCATCCATGCCCGATGTATGAACGGCACCCCCAATACCATATGAACGGCCATATTTTGCCGAAATAGTGTTATTTTTAAAAGAGGTGACACCATTAAAAATAACCTCACCGTCAAAAGAATACAAACCGGAACCGCTTGCCGTTCCTTCAGTGCCTTTGATTTCAACTTTATTGCCTTGGAATGAAGATTTTCCATCAAAAATGGTTTTGGCATTTTTTCCCAAGTTATAAAGGCCACCGCCCGCTGCCGTTTCACCGGCTGAAGAAGTTAATATAACCTTATTTCCGATAAAATAAGCTTCTGACCCCTTTTCAAAATGAACTTTTCCTTTTTCATTGGCCAAACCACCCCCATAAGAACTCAACAATGCTGTTTGAGCCACGTTATCCGAAAAGGTCGTTTTCCCTTTAAACACAACATCAGGAGTGCGTTCTTCTTCCCCTTCATTGTTCACATTATCAACACCGGAGTTGAAAAGACCACCCCCCATACTTTTTGTTCCCGACAACGCTTTGTTTGATTGGAACACTGTTTCGTTATCAAAAACAAGGCTTGACGTGTTATAAACAGCACCGCCATAACTTTTCAATTGCGAAAATTGATGTATTTGATCAACCTCATTTTCAATAAATTGCGTCTTTCCTTTAAAAGTTGCCGTTCCTTCATTATAAAAAGCACCACCTAACGCATTTGCGGCAATAACGCCATTTTTATCTTTACCGCCGACTTGAATTTTATTCCCTTTAAAAGTGGTCAATACCGTATCAGCCGTTATAAAATCTTTTAAATTATAAACACCGGCCCCTTTTGCCGAAATCGTTCCATATTCTTTTTCTTCTTGAACAAACCCGGTATCAATCACATTGTCAAGAAAATTAGCAGTCCTTCCTTTAAATTGCATTCTGGCTTCGTTATGAATGGCACCCCCTTTAAAATCCGTTTGAAAGGTTTCTGCAATATCCGGTTGACCATAATTGGCATTTTGAAAACTGGTTACACCACTAAAATCAATATTTGATGAAGTTTTAAGCCAAGGGGTAGTAGCACGAATGTCATCAGACGAATTATCCGGACGAAATTTAAACCCTTCTTCCGTTGCCAAACTATACCCATCTCCTAAATTGCCCGCACCTTCCAAAGTGATGGTTGACAGTCCGGACAACAGCGTCCGATGAAGCTCCACCACATCCGAAATCCGAATAGGCTTGTCTTTAGTTTCGTCTGCCAAAGCTGTCAACGGCATACACACGGAGCATAACAATAAAGCAACAAACAATACTCTTTTAGCAAAAGTCCCCTTGCCCTCATTTCTCACAACCGGAGCGGATTTGACCATCATATTTTCCCCCTAGAAAAACAAAATAAAACCCTTATTCTTTAGTATTAAAACAATAGAATATAAATTGCAAGCTCTTTTTTTTGATTTTTTCAACTTTTTTAAAAGGGGGTATAAAAATTTATTTTCAAATAAAAAAGTCTTTACAAGAAGCATAAAAAAAGATAGAGTAAAAAAAGAAAAAAAGGAGATGAAGAGATGACAAAAATAGCCGTTTGGTGCCGACATAAAGAAGATAATATTATTGGTATCGGCCCCAATATTCCCTGGCATGTTTCAAGTGACTTTAAAAGATTTCAACGATTAACAACCCATAAAGCGCTTTTGGTCGGGCAGACAACTTATGAAAGTTTTCCGAACCGGACACTTCCAAACAGAAGGATTTTCATCCTCACGTTTGAAAAAGAGTATCAGGTGTCCGACCCAAAAAATCACTTTGTTATTCCGCTTGAAGAAGTGAATAAAATTCAAGAAGAACTTTATATTTCAGGCGGGGCCAGTATATATAAACTGATGATGGAAAAACTCGTGCCCGAATTTATTGTGGATTCTGTTTATTTGGGCGATTTAAAAGAAGGCATGACGGGAACACCTGTAACCATTACACCCAGCGTTCAGATTATGGAAAAGGAATATGAAAAAATTACCGAGGATTTTTTGCTTGACAATGTGGCAACCAATATTTGGGTGAAAAAAGGAACTCAAATTGACGAAAAAACCCTCACTCATCTTAAAAATGCAATTTATA
>JAZNVO010000129.1:0-7379 GCA_045592885.1 Alphaproteobacteria bacterium | reverse complement strand
GTCGTCAAATCGGTGCAGTTGTTGATGAGGTGAAAGCCAAACATGCAAAAGTTGAAGAATTGCGTGCAAAACTTAAAGAAGTTTATGGTGATCGTGAATATAACAACAAAATTGCTCCGATGGATGATACGGCTTTGCTTGCAATGAGTGAAAACCTCAAGAAGGGTGTTCCGATTGCAACACCGGTTTTTGACGGGGCTCATCAAGATGATATCGGTAATATGTTGACAATGGCCGGATTAAGTTCATCAGGTCAAGTCACATTGTATGATGGTTTGACAGGTGAACCATTTGATCGAAAAGTGACAATCGGTTACATGTATATGTTGAAATTGCACCACTTGGTTGATGAAAAAATTCACGCTCGTTCCATTGGGCCTTACAGTTTGGTTACCCAACAACCGCTTGGTGGTAAAGCCCAGTTCGGTGGTCAAAGATTTGGTGAAATGGAAGTGTGGGCATTGGAAGCTTATGGTGCTGCATACACCTTGCAAGAAATGCTTACAATCAAATCTGATGACGTTTCTGGTCGTATCAAAGCTTATGAAACAATTATCAGAGGCGATAATAACTTTGAAGCAGGTATTCCTGAATCATTTAACGTTCTCGTTAAAGAAATGCGTTCTTTAGGCTTGGATGTTGAATTAAACCAAAACGATAAATAATTTCATGGGGAAGGGGTTTTAAACCTCTTCCCGCACAATAAAATTAAAAGAGGTAAAACAGATGAATGATTTAATTTCTACTTTTGGACAAGTTGCATCACCGCAGTCTTTTGACGATATTCGCATTTCCATTGCATCGCCTGAAAAAATCAGAGCTTGGTCTTTTGGTGAAGTAACCCGTCCTGAAACAATTAATTATCGCACTTTTAAACCGGAAAAAGATGGTTTGTTCTGTGCAAAAATCTTTGGTCCGGTCAAAGACTATGAATGTTTGTGCGGTAAATATAAAAGAATGAAATATCGTGGGATTACCTGCGAAAAATGTGGTGTTGAAGTAACACTTTCAAAAGTGCGCCGTGAAAGAATGGGACATATTGAACTTGCTTGTCCGGTGACACACATTTGGTTCTTAAAATCACTTCCAAGTCGTATCGGTACCTTACTTGATATGATGCTCAAAAATTTGGAAGCTGTTCTTTATTTTGAAAAATATATTGTTATTGAACCGGGTTTAACATCATTAAAATTACATGATTTGTTAAATGAAGAACAATATCAAGCAGCATTGGAAGAATATGGTGAAGATTCCTTCCGTGTTGGTATTGGGGCTGAAGCTATTAAAGAAATGTTGGCTTCAATTGATTTGGTTTCTGAAGCTGCGAATTTGCGTGCTGATTTAATTGGCACAACAAGTGACATGAAACGCAAAAAAATCGTTAAAAAGTTGAAGCTTGTTGAAGCATTTTTGGAATCTGGTTCTCGTCCGGAATGGATGGTTTTGGACGTATTACCGGTTATTCCGCCTGAATTGCGTCCGTTGGTTCCGTTGGATGGTGGTCGTTTTGCAACATCTGATTTGAATGATTTATATCGCCGTGTGATTAACAGAAATAATCGTTTGAAAAGATTGTTAGAGTTGCGTGCTCCGGAAATTATTATTCGAAACGAAAAGCGTATGTTGCATGAAGCTGTTGATGCTTTGTTTGATAACGGTAGACGTGGAAGAGCTGTTGCCGGTATTAACAAACGTCCGCTCAAATCGTTGGCAGATATGCTCAAAGGTAAACAAGGGCGTTTCCGTCAAAACTTGCTTGGTAAACGTGTTGACTATTCTGGTCGTTCTGTGATTACTGTTGGTCCGGAATTGATGTTGCATCAATGTGGGTTGCCAAAACGGATGGCTTTGGAATTGTTTAAACCGTTCATTTATTCAAAATTGGAACAACGTGGATTAGCTTCAACAATTAAAGCTGCCAAAAAGATGGTTGAAAAAGAAAAACCGGAAGTTTGGGATATTTTATCAGAAGTGATTCGTGAACATCCGGTATTATTGAACCGTGCTCCGACATTGCACCGTTTGGGTATTCAAGCTTTTGAACCGGTTTTAATTGAAGGTAAAGCCATTCAGTTGCACCCGCTTGTTTGTACGGCATTTAATGCTGACTTTGACGGTGACCAAATGGCTGTTCACGTTCCACTTTCAACAGAAGCTCAATTAGAAGCCCGTGTTTTGATGATGAGTACAAACAACATCTTGTCACCGGCTAGCGGTAAGCCAATCATTGTGCCGACACAAGATATTATTTTGGGCTTGTATTACTTGTCAATGCAACGTGATGGTGAAAAAGGGGAAGGAATGGTTTTTGCCGATCCTCAAGAAATTGAGCATGCTTTGTTTGAAAAACAAGTTTCTTTACACGCCAAAATCAAAGTTCGTTTAACAATTATGGAAGACGATGGTCAAAAACGCACACGTTTGGTTGAAACAACCCCGGGTCGTGTTAAATTGGCTTCAATTTTGCCGGATAACAGCAAAATTCCGTTTAGCTTAATGAACCGTTTGATTCGTAAAAAAGAAGTTTCTGATATCATTGATGCGGTTTATCGTTATTGCGGTCAAAAAGAAACATGTATCTTTGCTGACCGTGTGATGGGTCTTGGGTATCGTCAAGCTGCTTTGTCTGGTATTTCATTCGGTAAAGATGATTTGATTGTTCCGGCTGAAAAGAAAACTCTTTTAGAAGAAACAAAACAAAAAACAGCCGAATATGAACGCCAGTATCAAGATGGTTTGATTACGCGTCTTGAAAAATATAACAAAGTTGTTGACTCTTGGGCTTCATGTACGGATGCAATCGCTGATGCCATGATGAAAGAAATTTCAAAAACAGAAGTTGGTAAACCGGTGAACTCTGTTTATATGATGGCTCACTCTGGTGCTCGTGGTAGTGCTGCACAGATGAGACAGTTGGCAGGTATGCGTGGATTGATGGCAAAACCGTCTGGTGAAATTATTGAAACACCAATTACTTCTAACTTTAAAGAAGGGTTGACTGTTATGGAATACTTTAACTCCACTCACGGTGCCCGTAAAGGTTTGGCGGATACAGCTTTAAAAACAGCTAACTCAGGTTATTTGACCCGTCGTTTGGTTGACGTTGCTCAAGATGCCATTATCACAATGGAAGATTGCGGAACGGATAACGGAATCACAATTCAACCAATTATTGAAGGTGGTGATGTGATTGCTTCAACCGGTGAACGTATTTTGGGAAGAACAGCTGCTGAAGATATTAAAGATCCGGAAACAGGTGAAGTTATTGTTCCGAAAAACAAATTAAT
This sequence comes from Alphaproteobacteria bacterium, assembly GCA_045592885.1. GTDB lineage: Bacteria > Pseudomonadota > Alphaproteobacteria > CAAHEQ01 > UBA3637 > RGIG4140. Next base: position 4,092 of record JAZNVO010000129.1, on the reverse strand, counting down.
CGATGAAGTTGATGTTGAAAAAATTGACTCTGTCGGTGTTGAATCAGTTCGTATCCGTTCAGTTTTGACTTGTGAAGCCGAAAATGGTATTTGTGCTTGCTGTTATGGTCGTGACTTATCTCGCGGAACGCCGGTTAACTTGGGTGAAGTTGTTGGTATTATTGCTGCACAATCCATTGGTGAACCGGGAACTCAGCTTACCATGCGGACATTCCACATTGGTGGTGCGGCTCAACGTGGTGCCGAGCAATCAAGCATTGATGTTGGATTTGATGCAAAAGTTCGCATTTCAAATTGCAATATCATTACCGATTCAAAAGGTGACAAAATTGTTTTGGCCAGAAACTGTGAAGTTTCATTGTTGGATGCAAACAATCGTGAAAAAGCCCGTCATAAATTACCGTATGGTTCCCGCTTGTTAGTTGAAAATGGAGATAAGGTAACAAAAGGTTCTCGAATTGCTGATTGGGATCCGTATACAATGCCGATTATCGTTGATAAAACAGGGACTGTCAAATTTGAAGATTTGGTTGAAGGTGAAACCGTTCGTGAAGTTGTTGATGATGCAACAGGCTTGACTTCAAAAGTGGTTATGAGACCGGCAACATCAAAAGTTGAAAGAAAACCGCATCTTGTTTTGCTTGATGAAAACGGAGACATCTTCAAATTTGGTAATGGTATGGAAGCTCGTTACTATTTGCCTGTTGATGCTGTGGTTAGTGTTTCAAACGGTCAAAAAGTTCAAGTTGGTGACGTGTTGGCCAGATTACCTCGCGAATCAACAAAAACAAGAGATATTACCGGTGGTTTGCCTCGTGTGGCTGAACTTTTTGAAGCTCGTTGCCCGAAAGATGCGGCCATTATTGCAGAAATTGACGGACGTGTTGAATATGGCGTTGACTTTAAGACAAAACGTCGTGTGATGATTGTTTCTGATGATGGAGAAACAAGACGTGAATATCTCATTCCAAAAGGCCGAACAATTGCCGTTCATGAAGGGGATATTGTTCGCAAAGGCGATATGATTGTTGAAGGTTCTTTGGATCCGCATGATATCTTGCGTGTAATGGGTGTTGAAGCTTTGGCTCATTATTTGATTAAAGAAGTTCAAGCTGTTTATCGTTTGCAAGGTGTGAAAATCAATGATAAACATATTGAAGTGATTGTTCGTCAAATGATGCAACGTCTTGAGGTTACTGACGCTGGTGACACAACGTTATTGACCGGTGAACAAGTTGATAAAGAAGAATTGCAAGCTGAAAATGAAAAAACACTCAAGATGAATGGCCGTCCGGCAGTTGCTGTCCCTGTCTTATTGGGTATCACAAAAGCAAGCTTGCAGACAAGTTCATTCATTTCAGCTGCTTCCTTCCAAGAAACAACACGTGTTTTGACAGAAGCTGCAACAGCAGGGCGCAGAGATAAATTAGCCGGATTGAAAGAAAACGTCATTGTTGGTCGTTTGATTCCGGCAGGAACTGGCGCTCAAATGCAAAGATTGCGCAAAATTGCTGCTCAAAGAGATAAAGATATCTTGGAAGCACAAAAAGAAACAACAGTTTCTTAAAAATTGAAAAAGGGCGGATAACCGCTCTTTTTTTAATAAAAATCCGTCAGAATTATCTGGTGGATTTTTTTTTGCCAAAAGAAATATTATTCTTTGATAAAAAAATGATATTTTGATATCAAAATATGTTGTTAATTTTGCTTGACTTTTAAAAGGGTGGGTGTCAATATACTAAAAAAGTGTATATTTTATTTTATCAAAAATCAAAGGATAAAAAATGGCCCCAAAATTACAAATTCTTCGAACGGCGGATGGGTATGGGTTGCCTTTACCGATGTATGAAACCAAAGATCATATGGGTCTTTCATTAATGGCTGCAATTGCCGATGTAATTAAATTAGATCCGGAAGATGTTGTGTATTTGCCGGTTGGGTTTGCAATTGGTGTGCCAAGAGGAATGTGTGGTTTTGTTTTTTCCGATCCGGATCTTGTGAGAGAAAAGGGATTAATTGTGAAGTCGGCTCCATCTATTTTGAATCCGGCTGATCGTGGACCTTTGTTTGTTTTGATTAAAAATGACAGTTCAAAATCTCAATTTATCAATCGGGGAGATGTGATTGCACAGTTGGTCATTTCAACGGTGGTTCAAGTATGTTGGAATGAAGTTGAATCAACGTATGAAGAAGAAGCTACTCCTGTTTCAAAATTGTGGGTTGATAAAAAAACGGAAGAAAATTCTCCTCAACCAATGCCAGAGCCTGCTTCACCCAGAAGACAGGTTAAATCTATTCGTATGAGGGTTAAATAATCAAATGAATATAAAACTCTCTTTTATAGCCTTTTGTTTGGGTCTTGTTTTTTCGTCGTATGTTTCGGCACAAGAGCAATTGACAATTCCAAGATTTGTTTCTTTAAAAATGGGAGAGGTCAACTTAAGAACCGGACCGGGAAATAAGTATCCGATCAAATATGTGTATAAGAAAAAGCATTATCCGGTTGAAGTGATTGATGAACATGAATTGTGGCGCCAAATAAGAGAGGTTGATGGTACAATCGGATGGGTGCATAGACGAATGATTACCGGTGTCAGATATGTGCTTTTAACGCAAGATACAGACGTTTTTAGAAAAGCGGATATATCTTCAAAAATCAGAGCTTATGTCACAAAAGATGTTTTGGCCAAAGTTGAAAGTTGTCCGTTTAAAAGTGATTTTTGTGCACTTGAATTCGATACAGGTGAGAAAAAAGTTAAAGGATGGGTGAAACGCTCCGCTTTATATGGACTATATCCTGGGGAAGTTATCAAGTAAAAATTGTGTATAAAAAAACACTCTTTCAAAAGAGTGTTTTTTTTATCAATTGGAAACTTATTTCTTTTTTTGATAAATCCGTTTCTTTTTTAATAGTCCTTCATAAAGGAACAAAATAATTCCTGATAAAATAAGCGGTAAAACATAATAAATAATTCGATAAGCAATTAAAGCACCGAATAGATGAGCTGTATTTGCATCAGAGGGAATAATTGCCAAAAATAATCCTTCAAAGACCCCTAATCCACCTGGGACTTGGCTGAAAACACCTAAAACTTGGGCGACCAAGAAAACGCCGATAAAAATATGAAACGGAATTTCAATAAATGGAATAAGGCAAAAATATAAAACAAATGATGCTAAAACAATATCAAAACTACCCAAAAACATTTGTGCAAATGCCATTTTAACAGAGGGCATATTAAGTTGAATTTTCCCTATTTTGAGTGGTTTTTTATAAAAAGCACAAAGTAAAAAGTATCCGATTAAACCGACAAATGATCCAAGAGCAACAAGAGCTGTTGTGATGTGAGAGGCTTGTGCTGACCCAAAAGCATGACTGGGGGTTAATAAATATCCGATAACTGTTAAGAAAAAGCAGGCAATTAAATAAGTGAATCCGGAAAAGGTCACCATTTTAACAATTTCTGTGCCCCTAAAACGCCATCTGGTATAAAAACGATATCTGACAGTTCCGCCGGAAACGATGGCATGGCCGGCATTGTTGCTGACAGAATAGCCGATAAATCCGACTAAAATCCATTTCCATGCTTCAAGTTTTCTTTTGATATATTTGAGTGCCAAAAAATCATATGTGGATAAAGCAACATATCCCAAAAAAGAGGCGACACAGGCATAAATCAGATTTTTTGTTGGGATATTAAAAAGAGCGTTTTTGATATCTTCTGCCGGATATTTTGACAATTGAAAATAAAGCATAACAGCGGCGATGACAAAAAAGAACAAGCCAGCCCAAGAAATTGCTTTTTTTAACAGACGCTTTAGGTTTGTTTTTTTCATAGTCCCTCTATTTGATTGGAAGTTGAATTTTTTTAGCAAAAATATGTTAATAGATTTTGTCAAAATAAGCAAGAGGGGAAAAATAGATTTTTTTTGGAATAGGGCTTGCTTTTTTTATAAAAAAGGATTAAACTTCTTTCATCTTAAGCGAGTGTAGCTCAATGGTAGAGCGGAAGCTTCCCAAGCTTAAGACGAGGGTTCGATTCCCTTCACTCGCTCCAAAAAAAGCCGACCGAGAGGTTGGTTTTTTTTATA
>JAZNVO010000128.1:0-11489 GCA_045592885.1 Alphaproteobacteria bacterium | reverse complement strand
AGGATATTACCCGTCTTTTTGAACGATTCTATCGTGTGGATAATTTTAAGAGCAGGGGAGTGGAAGGAACCGGACTCGGACTTGGTATTGCACAACAAATTGTAAATGCTCATGACGGATTAATAACTGTTCAAAGCTCTATAAAAAAAGGAACAAGTTTTAACGTTTATTTACCGATAGATTTTTAAGATGCATCCCGTCTTAAAACGTCGGCCAAAACCATATATAATCTACCGATATCAGACCCGATCAAAATGCTCATCAACAATTTATTATCATCTTCATTTTGAACCATTTTTGTCATGTCTTCAAATTCGGTCATATATCTTGTTATGGCTTGTTGAAATTCAATATTATTAAGGTATAGATCTTTGATTTGTTTGTGCTGTGTTTCGTTAATCATACGGGTTATATATCTCATAAAAACGGCTTTATCACCTTCATAATATTTTTTCCATAACATATCTTCTGCTTTTGGGGTAAAAATATGAGCCATATCAATTGAAAAAGTTTGAAGTTTGTCCAAAATAGAGGAAGCATTTTGCAAGAAATCAACCGGTGCTTTAACTGTTTTATTTTCATTTACAGGCTCATTTTGGGGAGAATTGGCTAATTGCGAGAGAGTCTTAATTTCTTTCATTTCTTCATTGAAAGCTTTTATTTTTGAAAGAGCCTCTTCTGATTTTGTTAAAATTGAATCGTAATTTTTTTGAACTGTTTCTTCAATGGTTTTGATGTGTTCACTTGTTTTTGAAAAAGCTTTTTCAACATTTTTTTGATGGTTTTTAAAAGTGTTTTCAGAGTTTTCAAAAGCACTTGTTTGTTCTTGGATACCAATTTTTAATTGCTCAACAAGAGTTTTTTGGTTATTCATCACAGTTTCTGAATTTTGAATACTTTGATTTTGAAGATCTAAAATGGATTGGGTTTGTTCCAATCTGTTTTTGAGAACAAAATCATGTTTAGCGGCTTGTTCGTTATATGTTTTTAAAACAGTTTCAATTTCTTTGATTTTAAGAGCAATTTCATCTGCTGATTTTTTTGTGTTTGAGATGATGATATTTGTTTTTTCATCTGTTTTTTGAAGAGCGGCTTCAATTTTTTTCAAATCACCGCCATATTGATTTAAACTGCTCATAATGGGCGTAAAAGATTGTTCCGCTTCTTTGACAGCTTGTTTCAAAAAAACGGTTTGAGTATTGAATGCATCTGCGCTTTTTATGACTTTTGCTCCTGCTTCAACAGAGTATTTATTCAATTTTTCAATACTTTCTGAAAGAGATTTTAAATTTTGAATAGTGGCGTCTTCTGCTTGTTTTGCAGCCAAAAGCAAATCATCAATCCAAGAGGTGAGCTCTTTATCCAAATTTTTTGTAATATCTCGAACATCTTGATGGACTTTTTTGAATTCTTTAACCTGTTCTTTGAGGGTTTTGGTTAAGCTGTTTGTGTAAACAGCATTGCTGTTGGTGGGATAAATTAACTCATTTAAATACGATCTGATTGTTTGAGCTTCATATGAAATTTGATTTGTTCTGTCAAAATATGAGCTGATCATGAATGACAACAAAATCGGAAAAAACAATCCGCAAATGCCACCGATAAATTCAGCCGGAGATAAAGTATGCCTTGTTCCCCACCATCCGGAAGCAAACATAAAATCCCAAATAAAAGCCAACCAGATAACTGAAAAAATACTGGCAGCAATGAATCCTTTTTTCTCCCACCAAATTTGTTTGTCGGGTTGCTCAATTGAAAGAGAGAGTTCATCTTGTTGAGAGGGATTGTTATTTTGCGTATACATAAAAACTCCTTAATCATAAAAGGTGACTAAAAAAGACTATAACATTCTTTACCTTTCAAATCAAGAGGTTTATCTTGTTGTTAAAAATAGGTTTTTAGGATATCGTCTGTCTGATTTGAATCGAAGGTTATTTTTTCTTTAAATTGATTTTTAAACCAAGTGACTTGACGTTTTGCGTAATGTCTTGTTTCTTTTGTAGCTTCTTCAATCATTTTTTGATTAGTATATTCACCGGATAGCCACTTTGAAATTTGTTTCACCCCGATCGCCTTTGTTACGCCACCTGTAGCATTGATTTGATTTAAGTGTTTGACTTCATCAATGGCTCCTGAAATAAGCATTTGAATAAATCTCTTATCACATCTTTCATAAAGAACTTTTCTTGGTGGATTTAAGAAAAAAATTTGAAATTTTTTATCGATTATTTTGATTCTTTCAAGATTTTGAAAATAGGAAAAAGGTTTGCCTGTGGATAACTCAATTTCTAAAGCTCTTCTTAATCTTTGAGGGTCCATTGCTGACGTTTCTTTTACTTTTGATTTGACTTCTTCAATATCCATTTTTCGAACTTTTTCTCGGATGTTATCCGGAATACTCGGCATTGGGGGAATCCCTTCAGTTAATGCTTTGATGTAAAGGCCGGTTCCTCCAACAAAAATCGGATTTTTGGCTGTTTTAAGAACTTTTTTAACATCTTGCAACCAACTCATTAAAGAGGATGTTTCATCAGCGCCCATATATCCATATAGATGATGTGGAACACCTTCTTGTTCTTCAAGAGTTGGTCTTGCCGACAAAATTTGAATATCTTTATAAACCTGCAAAGAATCGGCATTAATAATTTCGCCATTTATACGTTTAGCGCATTCAATTGAAAATTTTGATTTTCCACTGGCAGTGGGACCAACAATGATAGGTATTGCTTTTTCCATTTGCTTTATAATTTTTCCTTGTCTTTTAAAATAAAAACAGCTAAAATACTTATACGATATTTTTCCCATAAAAGCAAATAAAAAGGCTTTTTAACTGTTTTTGATGAAATATGAGGCGTCATGTTTTTTAAAAAAATTTTTATCGGATGTTTTATTTTCTTATCAAGCTGTGGTTTTTCTCCACTCTATATGGTAAATGATAAAACCGGTTTGTTAGAAACAGAACAAATTGATGTTGCTCCTATTCCCGAATATAACGGATATGTTTTAAAACAAGGACTCGATAATGCATTCAATCCTAAACAGGTGCGTGTCCCTAAAAAATATATTTTAAAAGTTCAATTAAAAAATCCACGGTTGTCCAGCCAAAGTATTCAAGGGGATAATTTTGCCAGCCGCAAGAAAGTAAGTTTAACGGCTTCATATCAATTGATTGATAAAGAAACAAAAAAAGAATTATTAACATCGTCGACGACGGCTCTTGGTGCTTTTAACGTTTTTTATGAACCATATACGACATATCAGGCAGAAAAAAGACAAATTGAAGATTTAGTCCAAATTCTTGTGACAAATATTTCAACACGGGTAGCGGCATATTTAAAACAAGAAGAGGTTTTGGATGAAAGCAAAACCCTCGCAGATTGATGCGCTTGCAAAACAGATTTGTTCAACATTTAAAGTTGCTTTAATCCACGGAGCGGATTTTGGCATTGTTGAGGATTGTGCGCAAAAAATCATCAAAATGATTGTGCCGAAAAACGATGAATTTTCTTTTATTAAAATTAACAAACAACAGTTAAAAGAAAATCCGGCAAGATTGTTGGATGAGGGGAATTCTATCTCCTTTTTAGGCGGAAGAAAATTAATTTGGCTAAAAGAAGCGGATAATTTAACAGCCCCTGCCGTTGAAGATTATTTAAATTATATTCAATCAGATACTTTTTTGCTTGTGACGGCGGATGCCCTCCAAAAATCATCAGCTTTGCGTAACTTGATTGAAAATTCACCGGATGGGTTAGAAGTTGCCTGTTACAATGATGAAGATAAAGATGTTCGTTTATTGATTGCCTCTGTTTTAAGAGAAAAGGGTTTTTCACCGGATAATGATGTGTTAAATACTTTATCCGAACGATTAACGGACAATAGGATTACAACACAATCTGAACTTGAAAAATTAGCGATCTATATGGGGGATAAAAAAAATATCACCATTCAGGATGTGAATGAAATTATTTCAAAACCACAAAGTGCTACTTTTGATGATTTGTGCCATCAAACAGCACTCGGGCATCAAAAAGAAGCGGATAAAATTTTGAAAAATTTATTAGTAAACGGAGAAACTCCCGTTACAATTGTTCGCATTTTAACTGCTCATTTTAACAAGCTTTTATTAGCGGTTGATTTATCAGAAAACGGTGTTTCAAAAGAAGATATTTTAAAAAAAGTTTTAAGAGCCAATCAGTTTAAACAAAAAGAAATAATGTCAAATCAAATTTATCTTTGGAAAAAGCCATTTTTAATTAAAGTATTGCAATCGTTGTTAGAAGCTGAAAAACAAACAAAGACAACGGAATTGCCGGCAGAATTAATCATTGAAAGAGTGATCACAATGATCGCCGGTATCCCCAAAAAAATTCGTCGGATTTAATTTTCTTTGGCGATTGATTTGTTCAACATGGAATAAATTTGATTGTTCCCGATAATCAAATGGTCAATCAATCTAATATCAATTGATTTGAGTTTTTCCATTAGCTGGTTATTGGCTTTGATATCTTCTGATGATGGGTGAAAATTGCCAGAAGGATGATTATGAACTAAAATTAAAAAAGAGGCTTTCAACGTGACACAAAGATTGATGATTTTGTGTGCCGGTATATCAATATAAGAGGGTGTTCCAATGTCCAAAATCTCATGTTTTATTAATTTTTTTGTGGGCCCTAAAAACAGGCAAAGTAATGCTTCTTCTTCTAAATGAGCAAGATGAAGGCGGGCAAAATCTAAAACAAGTGGCCAAGAATCTAAATATGTTGCTTTTTGTTGAGATGGATGAAGCATTTGGAAACAAATACCTTCAACAAGTTTAAATAAAGCAACACTTGATTCTTTAATTCCTTTTGTTTCCATTAAAATATTTTCATTTGCATCCAAAACGTTTCTTAATGTTGAAAAACGTCTTAAAAGGCTTTTTGCTATTGGTTTAACGTCTTTTCTCGGGATGGAATAAGTTAATAATGCTTCGAGCAAATCCGTTTCTGTTAATGAATTGGCTCCTTTTGTTAAAATTCTTTCTTTGATGCGTTTTCTGTGACCGATATAATCAGGTGGCAGATCTTTAATTTCTTCCTTTTTATTTTTCATCCCTATCCTTCATATGGCGGAAAAGTATAACCTTTTGGGGATAATGTGAATATTTCGTATCCGGTTTCTGTTATACCCAATGAATGTTCAAATTGAGCTGAAAGAGATCTGTCTTTTGTAATAGCGGTCCACCCATCTGATAAAACGGTTGTTTGATGTGTGCCGATATTTACCATTGGTTCAACAGTAAATATCATACCGGGGACCAATTTTGTGCCTGTTCCCGGTATGCCATAATTTAAGATGTTTGGTGCATCATGAAAAACTCTGCCGATGCCATGTCCGCAAAAATCAAGAACGACAGAATAATTTTCTTTAGCAGCCAATTTTTGCATAGCATTACCAATATCTCCTGTTGTTTTTCCGGGTAAACATTGTTCGATGCCAGCCATCATGGTTGCATATGTTGTTTCAACAAGTCTGCGTGCTTTGACGGAGGGTTTTCCGACATAATACATACGGGAAGTATCACCATACCACCCATCAACAATCACGGTAATGTCAATATTAATAATATCTCCATTTTGAAGAATTTTTCTTTCAGATGGAATTCCGTGACAAACAACGTGATTCGGAGAAATGCAACTTGCTTTCGGATATCCGTTATATCCGATACATGCCGGAATACCACCATTGTCCCGTATAAAAGCTTCAAGTAAATTGTCCAAAGCACCGGTTGAAACCCCTGGTTTGACAAATGGAGTGATATAATCAAGGGTTTCGGCCGCGAGTCGCCCTGCTTTTCGCATACCTTCAAAATCTTGCAATGAATAAACTGTTACTTTCTTAATCATAAAAAACTCTTTTTTTTTAAACTGTTATACTTAAGATACTTCTTTTTTTGTTTTTTTTCAAGTAAAATATTGTTAAATTTCATACAAATGTTATACTTAAATATAGGTTGTGACTCTTGGAAAAGTAAAGAGGTTAAAGAAAATGTTTTCATTGCAAAAATGTTTGATGGCGGGAATTATTGTTTTTTTTGTTCTCTACTATATGTTGAAAAATTCACCACTTGTTAATTAATCATATCCTTGTATGGTGGGTCATAAAAAAAATATCTCATTGTATGATGAGATTTTGTTGACATTTAATATGCCTTTTGCTATAGTTAGTCTACCTCATAAAGGGTGGGTCTTGTCTCCGTAGCAGAGAGACCAAAATTATATTGCTTTTTGAAAGGATATAAAAAATGGCGCAAGCACACGCAAATGTATTGTCTTTGTTATACAATCGAAATTCATTATCTTTATATTTGGCTCAGGTGAATAAATTTCCGATGTTGGATGCGGATCAGGAATATATGTTGGCCAAGCGTTTTCAAGAAGATAATGATGTTGAAGCCGCACACCAACTTACAACTTCTCACTTGAGATTAGCAGCAAAAGTTGCTCTATCGTTCAGGCATTACGGTCTTTCTTTGGCGGATTTGATTTCTGAAGCCAATATTGGATTGATGCAGGCGATAAAACGGTTTGATCCGGATAAAGGGTTCCGTTTGGCAACATATGCAATTTGGTGGATAAAAGCATCGATTTCGGAGTTTATTTTGAAATCTTGGTCTTTGGTCAAAATCGGAACGGTTGCCACACAAAAGCGCCTTTTTTATAACTTACACAAAATTAAGTCTCGTTTAGGCCTTTATGATGAAACAAGTTTAAATGATGAAACGGCAGAACAAATTTCAAAAATGTTGGGAGTTTCTAAAAAAGATGTGATTGAAATGGAGCAACGCTTGAGTGGAGATTCATCATTGAATACAACCTTATCGGTGGATACCGGAACAGATCATCAGGATATGCTTGTGGATAACTCTGTTTCAATTGAAGAAGATTTAGGAAATAAAGAAGATTTTGCCGTGAAAAAAAGATTGCTTTCCAAAGCTCTTGAAACATTATCAGACAGGGAAAAAACAATTATTCAAAAGCGTTTCTTAACGGAAGAGCCGGTTACGTTGGAAGATCTTGGAATTGAATTTAATATCAGCCGAGAACGGATTCGACAAATTGAGAATAAAGCTTTTGAAAAGATTTCAAAATATGTGAAAGCCGAAGCTCTTGGTATGACGATTTAAAAAACAGGCGGGAATTAATTTCCCGCCTGTTTTTATTTGTTTAAAATTTGAGCTATTTTTTGGGCGAGTTCATCGATATTATAGCTTTGTGCTTCGACATAGGAAGTGTAATCTTTTTCCATTGAGGAAGAGAAGTTTGATTTTTCTCTTTTAACCATTTTTCCTTTGGAATCTTTTATTGTCCACCATACGTCAAAATAAGCAAAATCATTTTTGATACCGATAAATTTATCGACTTCAATTAGCAAAGTATAATCAAAATTGCCACTTGTATCATAGTTATCAGGTTTGATAAAAGCTTTGGGGAACAAAATATTCAAATCGGCAATCAGTGTTTGACGAATCATATTTGAAAGTGGTTCGCTCCAACGGTTGAATTCTGAAATAATAATTTCCGGACTTTTTTCTTCTTGAAGGATGATTTGCGGTTTATCAACAAGAACGGGTAATTTGACGGGTTCAACCAAAACAGATATTTTTTTATCGGATAGTTCTTTATTTGTTTCACTTTCTAAAATATAAAATGTTGAATCAGGGCTTCTGCCGGTAAAACAGCCGGATAAAAATAATGAACAAAAGCAAACAAGAAATAATTTTTTCATTTATTTAACCTTTCCTTTTAAAACCGCTTCCGGATGTCGTTCCAGATAATCTGTTAAATTTTTCATGGATTTTGCCGCTGCACTGATGTCAGAAAGTGTTGTATTCATATTATTTAAAGTTCTATCTGCATCAATAATAACTTTTTTGCTTTGCGGTGTCATTTGTTCCATCTTTTTGGTCACAATGGTCATTGCATCCAAAAGATTATTTAATCTGGGTAACGTTGTCGGTAAATTTTCTTCCAAAGCGAATAAAATTCTGTTAGCTCTATCCACCATCTCTTTAATCGGCAATTTTTGAATACCTTGAGATAATTCTTTAATGGTTGAAAGTGTTGTTGGTATTTCCAAAACACCGGTTGAATTTTTCCGTTTTAAAATGGGTTTACTATTTTGCAAAAAGACAAGTTCAATCATCAGTTGTCCTGTCAAGTAACTTTGAGTAGCCAGTTTTGCTCTGAGCCCGTTATCAATCAGTTGTTGCAGTTTTTCTCTTTTATGTGTGATGTTAATAAAGGCGCTGTCATTAATATCTTTTAATTTTTGGAATTTAACATAGACGGGGATACTGAATTCCATTGGTTTATTCCCGGTGACCAATTCGATACTGACAACCTTTCCGACTTCAACTCCTTCTAAAACAACGGGAGACCCAACGGTTAATCCTTTGACGGATTCTTGAAAATACATGACCACTAAATCACCATGGTTTGAATTGAATTTTTCCCATGTGAATTTTCCGATAATGCCGAATAATAATAAAAATCCGACTAAAACAAAAAGTCCGACAATTTTTGTGTTTGGCTTTTTAGACATGTTCTGTTTTTCCTCTCGTTAAAAATTCATAAACGGTTTCGTTCGGGGGATTTTTGAGCAATTCTTTCGGGTTCCCTTGAGCAATAATTTGTTTTGAAGTTGCATCTAAAAAAACGGAATTATTTCCAATAGCAAAAATAGAGCTGAGTTCATGAGTGACAACAGCCATAGTTGTCCCCAGGCTTTGATTAATATTTAAGATCAAATCATCCAATAGTTTTGAACTGATAGGGTCAAGACCTGCTGATGGCTCATCAAAATAAACAATTTCAGGGTCAAGAGCTAATGCTCTTGCAAGACCGGCTCTTTTTTTCATCCCACCACTGATTTCGGACGGATAAAATTCTTCAAATCCCGCCAATCCGACAAGGGCGAGTTTTAAAGCAACGATTTCATCAATAGTTTGTTTGGAATAATCGGTATATTGAGTCAGTGGCAAGGCAACGTTTTCTGACAATGTCATCGAGCTGAATAAGGCTCCGCTTTGATATAAAATACCGACTTTTTTCATTATTTCTTTTTTTAAATTATTATCTCCACCTGTGAAATTTTGTCCGTTGATATAAACATCACCTTTTAATGGAGGAACAAGGCCGGTTAACACTTTTAAAAGCGAGCTTTTCCCGCAACCGCTTCCACCCATAATGATAAAAATATCACCTTTGTTAACGTGAAAGTTCATATCTTTTTGTAAGATATAATCACCATACCCCATGGTCAAATTTTTAACGGCGATTTTTTTATTTTCAAATTGCTCTTTCATATTATATCCCCATTACCGAAAATGCCCAAGTGATGAAGCCGGTTAAAACAATCATCCAAACAATGGCAGATACAACCGCTTTTGTTGTTGCTAAACCGACACTATCAGCATTTTTTCCGGCATTGACACCGTAATAACAACCACAAAGAGCAATGACAAGACCAAAAACAAATCCATGAAAAATACCAACAATAAAATTGGTTAATCCAAATGCATCGAACGCATATTTAAAATATTCTGTTGCCGGAATGTTCAAAAGCATCACTCCGACAAAAGCTCCGCCGAATATACCCATAAAATCGGCTAACATAACCAAAATTGGCATAGCAATAACCAAAGAAATTAAGCGTGGCAAAACCAAAAAATCCATAACCGGTATTCCCATGGTTTTTAAAGCATCCAATTCTTCGTTGACTTGCATTGTTCCAATTGTCGCAGCATAAGAAGCTCCTGTTCTGCCCGCCATAATAATACCGGCCATGATGGCTCCCATAATGCGAATCATTGCGATGGTTACAAGACTTGCAACATAAATTTCCGCACCGAATAATTTTAATTGAATAGATCCGACAAAGGCTAAAATTAATCCAACCATAAAACTGATAAGCGAAACAATTAAAAGAGCTTTTGGGCCACAATCGGTCATGGCGGTTACAAAATCAACAAATTGCGTCACGGCTTTTCCTTTTAACAAACGACCGATTGCAGAAAATGATTCTGTGATGAAATTTAATCCTTTTGAAATGGTTTTGAAAAAAAGAATGGTTTTTTCACCAATATCTTCTAAAAAAGAAAAATTTTTTTCTTGAGAGTGGGTTGGCTTTCTATCAATCGTGAGGGCAAGAAGTAACAAATTTTTTAATTCTGACGGAAATTTTTGGTAATGAATATCAATATTTCTTGATTGACAAATTTTAAGAATTTTATATAAAAAAGCCGTTAAAGTCGTATCCCAAGAAAGAAGTTTTTCTGCTTGAAGAGTGAGTTTTTTTAAATGATTGTCAGATAATTCATTTAAAAATTTATTTTTTAAATTCATATCTTCAAAATTTAAAAAATTACCGGATAAAATGAGATGTAATTCTTCTTGTTTTTTGAAGTATGAAAAATCCATTTTTTTTACCTTTATTTTTTTGCCTCATCATAAAACAAAACATCTTTTAACATTCTGATTTTTGCAATTTCTTGTTCCGATAACGGTTTTTTTTCACCTTTTTGATAAGAAAAACCTTTTTCAATAACACCTTCGTTAAACAAAAGTTCTGTCACAATTTCATTGTTCTTGGAATAACTTTTTGAAACTCCATGAAAGGTGTCATTTTTAAAAGATATTTCTTTAGCCAATTGCCCGTTTTCCGTATAAACTTTTGCAACCCCTTGTTTTTGATTATTTACATAAGGGATTTCACTGTGAATATTTCCATTTTTAAAATATTCTTTTAAAATACCGTTTATTTTCCCATCTGAATATGTCATTTCAACCAATGTGACCCCGTTTTTATCAAAAGCTTTTGCTAATCCGTGTTTCACTCCGTTTTTATATGTATAAGAGGCGATTTGTTTGCCGTCAATATCATATTCATAGGCAATACCGTTGATTTTTCCGTTTGTATATGGGAATTCTGCTTGAATTCCTTTATTGTCATAATACATTTTGAGTGTTCCGTTGATGGTGTCATTCGAAAACGGAACTTCTGTTTTTAATGCACCGGATTTTGAATATGTAAGTCGAATACCATCTTGTCGATCATTTTTATAAACGGAAAGCTCTTTTAATTGACCGGTTTCATAATAAAGTTTTTCTGTTCCATTTTTTAATCCTTCCTGATAGGTGGTTTCCTGTTTTAAAATACCGGAAGGGTAAAATTCCTTGGCTGTTCCTGTTAACAGGTCATTTAAATAATGTTCTTCATATTTTAAAACGCCTGTATCATAATATTCTTTTAAAGCTCCTTCGGTCATTTCATTATGACGCATATATTCCACCATCAATGTTCCGTTTGGAAAATATTGGCGGAATAACCCATCAATTCTGTCTGCAACATAAGGGATTTCCAAACGTAAAACACCGTTGTCGTAATAATATTTTGCAATCCCCTGTTTTTGACCGTTTACATAAGGAATTTCAGATTGAATATGT
>JAZNVO010000127.1:0-7796 GCA_045592885.1 Alphaproteobacteria bacterium | reverse complement strand
AAAATCTTGACAAAAAACAAAAAGAGAATTCTCTCTCTTGAAATGAGCATTTGATTTTGATATAATAATCACATGACAAACGAATTTATGATTTTATTTTTCCGTAGAATCCGCCGAATTTAGTCGGCGGTGAGAGTTTGTCTATTTAAAAAATCATCTTTCACTTGCCTCTGACAGAACTAAAACTCTGAGCAGTAAATTTTTTTTAAGTTAATTTAACAGCATGAGTCAAAGTGAAAGGGAAAAATATGAAATATTCTCATGAAGTTGCCGGCCTTAAAGCCGATATTGATTTAATTGAAACAGATTTAAGCGGAAAACTTTATTCTTTAAACCCAAAAGATTTTTTTTGGGAAGGGCAGGAAAAGGGTCAAAATCATTATTTAAGAAAAGAAGTGGCAAATATGCTTTTAAAAGCCAAAAGTTTTTTGCCGAAAGGATACACATTTTTTATTTATGAAACATTTCGCCCACATGAAAAACAACAAGTAATGTTTCAATCTATGTTCCTAAAAATGCAAGAAAAGTATCCGAATTTGTCTTTAAAAGAATTAAGGGAAAAGACAAATGTTTATGTCGCCGATCCGGATGGTATTGGGAGCGGTCATCAAACGGGTGCTGCCATTGATTTGACAATTTGTGATTTAAATAAAAATTGTTTGGATATGGGAGCAAATTATTTAGAGGCAAATGACGAAAAAACAGCAATGGAGTCAAAAAAGATATCATTGATGGCTATAAAAAACAGATATTTGTTCAAAAGAGTGATGGAAGAAGCGGGATTTTTGAACTATCCGCCTGAATGGTGGCATTTTAGCTATGGTGAACACGAGTGGGCAGTTTTAAGTGGCAAACATAAAACAATTTATCGGGCCATTAAAAATCCTATACTTGTTTTAAATAAAGAGCGCCAACGGGGGTAAAATTAAACAAACAGAAAATACACCAATGATGGAATTGGTGTATTTTTTTTGTTGCATATAATCAGAAAGAGGCGTTATATTGAAATAAAAACTGATAAAAAACTTACTGTATTTAAAGGAGCGAGTAGTGCGAATTTTAGATTTTTTTGGAATAAGGGAAAAAACACAAGATGTCACTGAAAAAGCTGTTGATGCGGTAACAGAACAGGCTCTGAAGCCACTTGAACCGCTAACAGAGGCCTCTAAAGGACCGGGAGACTCCATTCGAGCTTTTCAACAAAAACCAACGATTGAAAATTATAAGGAGATTATTGCATATTATGATAGGGCCTATAATGGGGATGTTAATAAAAAAAAGTTTCAATTGCTTTTAGATCATCTAAAAGGCGATACAGAGAAAGAAAAAAAAGAAAATTTTCAAAAGTTGTTTACCGAAGTTCGCAACAAAGATGGCTATTACTTAACAATAAGCACGAGTGCTGCTAAAGAATATTTAAATTTTAGTAATAAAGAACTTCGTTTCGCGGTCAAATGTATAAACGCTGCTCTGCAAGAAAGTTATGTGCCTTCAGGAAATGTATCAAAACAAAGTGTAACAGATAAGGCATTGAATTTGGGTGCTTCCGCTATGAGGAATATAACTCGTGATGATGATCAAATGCCTCAACAACAAAAGGTGGAAAGGGAATCCAGATAATGAGTCAACAAAAAGATTATAGAAATGACCCCGGTTTTTTAGGAGATCTTTGGGATAATACAAAATCTTTAATGTTTGGTGGGGCAACACCAGTAAAATATACAGCTTTGGCTGTTGGTGGTCTTTGGCTTACAGGCGGATTACTTTCAACATCATTGGGGTCCTCTATTTTGCCAGGATCAGGCTCTGATTGGGAATGGATGTATAATTTATTTTTTGGTGGTGAAAATGCGATTGAGATATACGAATCCACCAGTTTGGGGTTGTCTATGATTCCAATGGGGCCCATTGCCTGTGGTATTATGGGGCTTGCAGCTGTTTCATCTATTCCGCGAGCGATTAAAAAATATCGTGATTATAAACATCAATATAAAAAATCACGCTTGGCCGTTCGCTCCAGATCTATTGATTTGATGGAAGAATGTTTAAAATCAAACTCAAAATATCAAAAAATTAAAAAGCAATTTGATAAGCAGGAAAAAGAATTTCAAGAGCTTTTTTCTGAAGAGATTGAAGAGAAAAAAGGCAAGTGGGCCGAACAAGACAAAAAAGGTGTGGTAAGACAATTAATCGATAAAACGTTAACGGGGATTCCTGTTGTTGGAGGGGTGCTCGCTGTTGGAGTTGATAAAGCTCTTGAAGCAGTAAAGAGTTTATTTTTACCTTCGTCAGCCGATCGAATTCGAAATGAGAATAACCGTTTTAAAATAGGTTTTTTTGATCGTTTAGAACGGTTGCAAAATGAGTTTTTGGATTCTTTGACTCAAGAAGAAAAACAAGCCGTTATGAAAGAATTTTATACAAAACAACAACAAGTGAATTGGAAAGCGGTAAAAGAAAATGCCTTTAAAATGGCTCAAAATGTAAAAGTGCCAAAAAATGGCCGCTCTCTTAAAGAGTTTGAATCGGAAATTCAGGAGTTGGAATCAAAAAGCGCTATTCCGTCATATGGCAAAACAAGTAAAGAGGTTTCACCGGATGTGGAAAATAAAAAAATAAGCATAAAAGATCCGGAAAAACTTTTAAGTCAAAGTCGGCAATATAAGAAGAAAAAAGATGATAAAAATTATGCTCTGGCTTGTCAAAAAAAGAAAGATCAAAATGTGGCGTAAACGATTTGTCGGCTCGTTAAAAATCAAAAATGTATGCATGGGATGAAACAATTCTTGTATCAAAAAGAATAATTTTAGAAAATAAGTCGGTTTACAAATGCCGGCTTATTTTTTTTGATGGGCGGATAGGTAAAAACCGCGCTTAAGATGAAAATAAAAAGGGAACTTAAAATCAAAACTTTTTTTATGGAAATTTTCATCATTCTTTTCTTGTTTTGAGCATTTTTTTTAAAGTGAAGAATATATTTGAATCAGCTTTAAGTCAGCATATAAAAAGATGCTTTAAATGGCAAGGTTTTAAATGAAAAAAATAAATGAATAAAAAAACACCCGGCTAAAAAAATCAGTCTGGGTGTTTTCTTAAGAATAAAAATAAGTTTATGGCTTAACTATTTTGCCTTTCTTGACTTTTGTCAAGAGAGTTAGTTGTTTTATGCTTGATAACAATAACGGCATTTGTTTTTCCTTTATTGATTTTTTGTTTAATAAAAGCAATAGTTTCTTTATCGCCTTTTTGTTCAAGCATTTCTATAACATCTTTTCCAAAATAGTTTTTGATTTTATAATCCGCTCCTTTTTCAAGAAGAGTGGAAATTATTTCTTTATATTGTTTGTCACAAGCATAATGAAGTGGTGTATTCCCACAGAGGTCTTGTTGATTAAAATTGATTGCTTCAGAATAAGTCATTAACGCTCTAAATTGATTCATATTTCCTCTGCGGCAAATTTTATGTAACGCTGTTTTTCCATCTTCAGCCGGTTCGTTAAAATTCGTTACGTGTTTTGCTAAATGATGCGTGGCAATCGGTAAGGGCAAACAAGCAGCAATCGGTAATAAAGCGTTTAAGTTATCGTCTTTTAAATAAACGGCTTCATAAGGGTGTAACCAATGAAAAATCTTGTGTAAAATTTCTTGATTGTTTGATTTAACAGCCAATGAAGCAACGCTTTCTTTTCCGATATTTTCTTGAAAAATCGGGGTGCCATGTGTTTGAAGAAGTTTTAAAACTTCAAAGTTCGGATTTTGCATGGCAAGATGCATTGGTAAATCTTTATTATTGTTTTGAATCAGTGTATTTGCATGATATTTTTCAATCAATTTTTTCACGAGTCTTGTATTGCCGGATAATGATGCAATATGAAGAGCTGTGTTGCCGTCTTTATCTTGTGCATTAATATTTGCGCCATTTTCAGCCAAAAGGTCAATAACGCAAGGATGCGCTTTTTTTGCTGCTAAAACAATAAGGGGATCTCCAACATGAAGGTTGTTTGCATTAGCTCCTCTTTTTAACAACTGATGAACCATTAAAGGCGAATCCATTTCAATGGCTAATCCGAGCGGATATTTTTTTGTCGGATTGTCATGATATTTATGATAGTCATAATACATATTTGGATCAGCGCCTCTTTCGAGCAAAAGTTTTGCCATGCTTAAATTATCATTTAAAACGGCATAGCCAAGTGCAGGCATATTCCATTCATAAGCAATATCATTGGGGTTGATTTGGGCGTCTAATAATGCTTTAACTCCTTGTTCGGAATCATATTTTGCAGCCAGTTCCATCATACTGAGACTTTTATAAAAATAGCCTGTTTTAGCACCACGTTGCCAGATAAAATCCTGCATCGCGTTTTCTCTTTTTGAGCAAATAGCCGATAAAAAGTGGCGTTGCTCATCGTTTGGGTAATCAGATGGATAATCCCCAGGGGCATAGAAGTTATAATCATCATCACTCATGAATGGGTCCTTTCAATAAATTGCACAATAAAAATCTATCGAAATAATCGTTGATTGTCAATAAAAATAAGAGGTTTTATGACGGGTTTGTTTTTATTTATGAAAATAAAGACAAAAAATAAAAAGTTTCTTGAGAGCTTAAAAAAAGTTTAAATTTTGAGAAATAACGAAAGTATGGTATAATAAGTATAGATGAGGCTTTTTTTTAGGAGGGGCCATGAATTTTTTTTAATTATTTATCGCGGTTTTTATGTTGATAAGTATGCCTTTAAAAGCTCAAGATATTGAGTTTGAAATCGGCAATTTGATTAGCGAAATTGAAGTGCAGGAAATGGATATTTTGCGTCAATCCTCCTTGCCTCATATTGATAAGATATTGTCTCTTGTTGAAGAAAATGTTTTCACACCGGCTATTAGCTCTCTTGCGCAATCTGTTCTTGAAGAAGAGCTTGTTGAAGAAAGTTATTGTTTATTGGGGCTAGATATCAATGAAATGGGGAATTATACTCTTTTGGAATATAGAACCAAAAATTTAGAGCCAACGGATAAATATATTGCCATGAGTGTTACATTGGCTCTTGAAAGATGTGGAGTGATTCAAAAAGAAGAGCACCGAAGTTTATATGAAGTTTTTAAAAAAACAAGGATGACTGGGGTTGCTGATTATACTTATGCTGATTGGGAAAAAGATGTTTCTTTAAAATAAATTCCTTTTAATTTTATATTGTATAATCTTATTTTTTTTTGATATATTTTTTTAGGTTAACTTTGGGTGGAGGAAAAAATGTATAAAGAAGGAGTAAAAAATGTATAAAGAATTAGGCGATGGACATTTAATTTCTGACAAAATTGAAAATGAAGAGGTTTTTCCTGTCGGTGGAACATTTCGGGGCCAAAATAACATATATATGATTGCGGATTTTGATTCTTTTGACTCATTATTTGACTCCATTAAAAAAAATGCTGAAGGTTTAATGAAAAACGAACCGGTTAAATCATGGTATAATGGGGTAAAGTCGGATTTGGATTTTCCACTTTTTTGTCACATGATGGCATTTAATAATGTTGTGAATAAAGTTTATCCGGATATTATTGATTCTCGTAAACATCTGGAATTTTATGATGTGCAAGAGGCAAAAAAATTATCGGATGTTGTTGCGCATAAATCTTGTGCTTGTGCGGAATTTTCTGTTTTAGCGCAAGAATATTTTCAAAGACAAAATATTTCAACTCGTTATGTGTCTGGTGAAGTTGTTAAGAATAATGATTTAGAAGATTTTGAAGCGCATAGTTTTATAGTTTTATCGGATAAAGATAAAAAATATATTTATGATCCCGTTAATATGATGCGATTTGCTAACGGTTCTATATTGCCGCGAATTTCACAAGTTGTTGATTCAGAAGATAAATTTTATGTTGCAACAAAAAATATTTTTAATAAAGCAAAATGGTTTTATTCCGGGGGTGAAAAAACAGAATTTTTAAAAGATTTGCCAACAAAAACAAGCTCTGCCCTGAAGGGAATGATTGATAAAACAAGTGGGCGCGGTTAAGTGGTAAACATAAAACAATTTATCGGGCCATTAAAAATCCAAAGTTTATGAATAAGGTGATACAATCCTCACGTCAAAGAGAATAATGTTTTTTATTGTCGTAAAAAAAATAAGTCGGTTTATGATGGCCGGCTTATTTTTTTTAGATTAAAAGTTAACATATATAAGATCTGTTAAAAGGGCATTTTTTTTATTTCACTTTGGAAAAAAAACAAAGTGTGCTATAATATTATTATATGATGAAAATTTAGGGGGTAAGGATATGAAAAAGTGCTTTGTTTTTTTATTTTTTTGTTTGATGTTCGCCCATTCGGCAGGGGCTCAAAGTATTGAAGCTGAAATCGGAAAATTGTTTTTAGATATAGATGTTCAAGAAATTGCGATTTTGCGTCAATCCGGTATTGAGCGGGTAAATAAGATTTTTGAATTGGTTGAAGAAACAATTTTTGAACCGGGGGTTGCCTCCGTTGCAAAAGCTATTCAAACAAAAGAAGGAACAATTGATGGAAGTTTTTGTTTGTTGAATCTTACGTCAAAAGAAATTTCAGAAAATGTTTTGAATGAGTATCAGTTAGGCACCATTTTGCCGACGGATAAATATATTGTAATGGGGGTGACTTTGGCTCTTGAAAAGTGTCAAGTGATTCAAAAAGAAGACCGTCGCAGTTTGTATGAATTTTATAAGGAAATAATGAATTCATCGGTGAACACTTACTCATTTGAAGAATGGAAAAAAGATATGAATAGTTAAGTGTCATTTTTCAATGGATATTAAAATTTGACGATAACATGATCATAAATGACCTTGATTGACCCATCATTTGGATATCGTGGCATTTCTCGGACTTCTGGAATGTTTTTAAGCGGACTATTTTTGATAACATAAGGGTTATATCCACACCAAATATTCATAAAATTTTGCCAGGAATAATTGTTGATCATTCTGTTAATTCTCCAATAAGGTAAAGTGGCATATTTATGCAAAGGAAGTTCTTTTAAATTTGTGTCCCGTTTCATAAATTCATTAACATAAACAACGGGATAGAAGCTTTTATACCCTTCAACACTTTTTATTCTTGTGACCAACGTTGAAAAATAACTGATCATTCTGGTTTGCAAAAATTCAAGTCTTAAATAAATGATGTTGTTTGTTCTGATTTGCATCAAAATAATCAAACAAAAGATAAGGCTTATAATCCCATAAATTGCTTTTTTGAAATATAAGATTTTGCTTTGATATAAAACAATCATAAACACAAAAAACATTATTTGAGAATATATCATCAAAATATGCACTTTTTCTGTGGTTAAAAAAATGAAATTAAGTGCCAAAGGAAGTAGGGCCGTTAATAATAAAAATTGAACGGTTTTTGATTTGTTTTTACCCAGTAAAGAAAAAGTTTTGAGTGCAATCATTCCGCCCATTAAGATGAGAAGAAGATAATATAACACTTTGATGTTTATATAATTGAAAATGGAATTATTCGAGATAAAAAAGGTTTGATAAGCTGTCCAAATTCTTTTTGTGTAGGTGAGAACGCTTTCGGCCCCCATTTTGTTCAGGCCCTTATAATCAGAAAGTGGAATATTTGTTATATGGCAAATCAAGGTGGTTAATAAAAAATAAATACCTAAAGCACATATTATGGCTGTTAAATATCGACTTCCCGTTAAAAAAAATGTTTTCCAGGAAGTGTTTTTTTCTTCCAATATTTTTTTGATAAAATAGATGAGCATCAAACTGATACTGAATGAAAAATATGCTTGGTAAAT
>JAZNVO010000126.1:0-2142 GCA_045592885.1 Alphaproteobacteria bacterium | reverse complement strand
GGGAGCATTTGAATAATTTTTCCCATTTGAACGGATCCTTGTGCCCCGATATCATAGTTTGAGTATGTTGTGTTTGCATAATTATCGGCACATCCTGCTAAACCGATTGAAAACAAAATTAAAAAGAGGATTTTTTTCATTGCTTTTCCTTTCCAAAAAAGATATTGTGAATGAAGTTAATTCAAGTATAATCAACAATAAAGGGAAAGTCAATAATGTTAAAGTTATGGAATAAAATGATGAAAAGCACCTATGATTGGTGTATGAATCTTGTGAGTGGAAGGTGGTCATTACCTGTTTTATGTGCCATTTCATTTATTGAAAGTTCGTTTTTTCCAATTCCACCGGATTTATTTTTGATTCCCTTGATTTTGACAGCTAGAACAAAAGCTTTCAAGATTGCTTTATATACAACTCTTTCAAGTGTTTTAGGTGGTTTTTTCGGATATGCTATCGGATACTTTTTATATGACACGATTGGAATTCCTATTTTGGAATTTTATGGAGCTGTGGATAAGTTTGAAACATTTAAAACATATTATAATAACTATGGTTCTTGGATTGTTTTTGGGGCCGGTGTTACTCCATTCCCATATAAGATTATCACGATTGCTAGTGGGGTGACAGGTCTTAATTTATTTGTATTCGGGATTGCTTCTGTTTTGGCAAGAGGATTGCGCTTTTTCTTAATTGCCTGGCTTTTATGGAAATGGGGTGAACCGATGAAAAACTATATTGAAAAAAATCTCGGATGGCTTTCCATTGTATTTTTCTTGTTATTGATCGGTGGATTTGCAATCATAAAACTGTTTTAAAAAAAATAAAAAAAACGAATTCCAAAGTCGGAATTCGTTTTTTTATTATTCGCCCATTTTTTTGAGATCATCAAATTTTTGTTTCATCGTCGGATTGTTTCTTGTCAGTTTTTTGACAGATAAGTCTTGAGCTTTATCATTTGCTAAACGTAACTTGTCTCCGGAGATAATTAAATTTTCTTTCACTTTTTGTAAATGTGAAATTGTTTTATCAATTTCTTCAATGGCTGTATCAAATCTTTCTTTGAACAATCGAACATTGTTCCCGAATTTATCTTGAAAATCCAAAAGTTTATTTTCAAAATTAGTGACATCTATATTTTGATTATGATATTCAATCAATTGTTTTTTATATTGAATGGAATTTGCTGCAGCATTTCGTAAAAGCGTGATAATCGGAATGAAAAATTGCGGGCGAATAACATACATTTTTGGATATCGGTGTGACATGTCCACAATGCCGGTATTGTAAAATTCATTGTCACTTTCAAGCAAGGAAACCAAAACGGCATATTCACATCCTTTTTCGTTTCTGTCTTTATCAAGTTCTTTCAAAAAATCTTCATTTTTGTGCTTTGTGGCCGTGGTATCCATTTCATTTTTCATTTCAAACATAATGGATATATATTCGATGCCATCAGCCGTTGACTCTTTGAAGATATAATCCCCTTTACTTCCTGTTTTTGCATCGTTATCTTTTTCAAAATAAGCATTTTGAAAGCCGGTGGAACGTAATTTGTTGAATTCAATTTCACAGTGTTGCTCTAATGTTTCTCCAATCATTTTGGTGGACATTTTTGTTTTTAAATCTTTATAAAAAGAGATTGTTTCATCTTTTGCCCGTAATTGTATTTCAAAATTTTCTTTCAAAGATTTTTCTTTTAAAAGAGCATCTTTGTTTGCTTCGGATAAACTGCTTTTCAATTTTAAAATTTCTTGTTCTTTAAGCGCAATTTCATCTTTTTGAATGGCCATGGCCTGGGCAAGAGCCAAAGCTTTTTCGTTTTCAAACGAAGCAATTCTGGCCTTTAATTTTTCATTTTCTTGAAAGGCGGTGAAAAGAGACTTTTCCTTTTCATTTTTGAATTTTTCTTCCAATAAAGCAAGAGCATTTTCTTTTTCTTTTAGAAGTTGTAACTCTTTTTCTTTTAATTCTTTGTGAAATTCATTTGTTCGAATTTGACTTGCGATTAATTCATAATCTGATTCATTGACGGTAAAAATATTTTGACATTTCGGGCATTTGATTTCCGGCATTTTGATACTCCTTATATTTTTGTTAAAAGTATCATAAAATGCTCTCAAAGTCAAATATCCTACTATATTA
>JAZNVO010000125.1:0-2348 GCA_045592885.1 Alphaproteobacteria bacterium | reverse complement strand
GCTCTACCACTGAGCTACGCTGGAACAATCTTTCTTGGAGGCCGGTACCGGAATTGAACCAGTATAAAAGGATTTGCAATCCTCTGCATAAGCCATTCTGCCAACCGGCCATCAAAAGAATAAATACTATTTAACAAAACTTTTATTTATTGGCAAGAAAAAAAATAAAATACTTGAAAAATTTTTCAAAATATTTTATCGTACTTATATATAAATTATATGAAGAGGTGAAAAATTATGAAGAAAATAACAGGGTTAATGATTGTTTTATCAATGGTTTCAACGTCGGCTTTTTCTGCAAATTTAAGTGATGTTTTGTCATATACTTATGAAAACAGTTCTACAATAAATGCAGAGCGTGTCGGTTTAAAAGCAACAGATGAAAATGTTGCAAAAGCAAAGTCCGGCTATCGTCCGTCTTTGGTTGGTGAGGGAAGCATTGGCAGAAGTTATGTCAGAAATGAATATGATGCTTCTTCGTCGGCTACAATGCAAGAAAATTATCAAGACCCGACGGCTTTATCCGTTTCGTTTATCCAACCTATTTTTTCGGGACTTTCAACCGTAAATGCCGTTAAGTCAGCAAAAGAGCAAGTTAAGTCAGCTAGAGAAGGCTTGGTGAACACTGAACAGGTTGTTTTGTTAGATGCGGCCAGTGTGTATATGGACGTGTTGCGTGACAGGGCTGTTTTGGAACTTCAAATCAATAATGAAAAAGTATTAAGAGAACATTTGGCTTCTTATAAAAAGCGTTTTGAAGCCGGTGAACTTACAAGAACGGATGTGGCTCAATCTGAAGCAAGACTTTCTGGAGCAACGGCGGCCAGAATTGCGGCAGAAGGAAATTTAGAAGTTTCAAATGCCAATTATTTGGATGTTATCGGGTTAAAACCTGAAAAATTTTTGAAGGATGTTGATGCTGAAAAAATTGAATTACCTAAAACATTGTCAGATGCTTTAAATATGGCCAGAGAAAATAATCCGCAAATAAAGGCAATTGATTATGCTTTAAATTCGGCCGAAAAGAATGTTTTGGCTAAAAAAGGTGTATTGTCACCATCAGTGGATGTGCGAGCAGGGGCTTCAAAAAATAAAGAAAGTAATTTGGCAAGACGGAATGATACATGGCAGGTGACGGCAAATGTTCAGGTTCCTCTTTATCAATCCGGTGCTGAATATGCAGATATTCGGGCTGCTCGCCATACAGAAAATCAATATCGGATTTTGTCAAGAAAAATTCGCTCTGATATTGAGGCTCAAACGATTAAAGCTTGGGAAAACTATAATTCGACGAAAGCTCAAATTAAGTCAATTAAATCTCAAATTAAAGCTTCAAAAATTGCATTAGATGGTGTGATCAGAGAAGCAAAAGTCGGATCCAGAACTGTTCTGGATGTTTTGGACGCCGAACAAGAACATTTGGATAATCAGGTCACATTAGTCAAAACACATCGTGATGAAGTTGTAGCGGCTTATGCTTTATTGACGGCTCTTGGCAAAATGAATCCGACAGATTTAAAATTGTCCGTTTCAACTTATGATCCGACAGCTTATTATAAAAAAGTTGAGAACAAATGGATCGGTTATGATATAGAGTAAAAGGAGGTTTGATGCAGGAAGAAGAGTTGAGTGTCAGTGAAATTCTTTCTTCGATTAGAGAATCTTTATCGAAAGAAATGCAAGGATTATCGTCTCAATCAACAGATCAAGTGTCTGTTGGGAATTTAAGCGAGCAAAAACATCCTTATAAAATAGAGCCGATACGTCCTCCCGTTTTTAAAAAACCGGATGTTATTTTGGAATTGACTCCACAGATGCGTGTTGAAAAAGAAACGTTTCTTCCTGCTCAAAATCGAATAAATCCACTTCTTCAACAAGGGGTAATAGGTGGAGAGTTCTCCTCTTTTTCACAACCGGATTTGAAACCGATGATGCAGGATTGGTTGGATAAAAATTTGCCCTCAATCGTTGAAAAAGTTGTGGCTGCTGAAGTGAAACGACTTTTTTCTGGAAAATAACTGTTATTCAGTTTTATCTGTATGAGCAATTGTTAAAACAAAAACGCTAGATGCTCCTGCTTTTTTGAGTGTTTTGGCACAGTTGTTGACGGTTGCTCCGGTTGTTAACACGTCATCAATCAATAAAACCGTTCGGTTTTTAATTTTTCTTTTATTTTTGACAATAAAAGCATCTTTGACATTTTTATGCCGTTCTTCAAATGTTTTATTTTCTTGTTTTGGGGTGTGTTTATGTCGAATCAATATCTTTTCGTCATATGCAATTTTTGTTTTTTTGCTTAATAGATTTGCCAAAACAGCGGCTTGATTATATCCTCTGGAAAGTTTTCT
>JAZNVO010000124.1:0-2088 GCA_045592885.1 Alphaproteobacteria bacterium | reverse complement strand
CAAGTTTATCCAAATGGAGAAACGGTTTTAACCGCATATCTTTCTCAATCAGGATATAAAGAAAAGGATGTTTTATTTGCTCTTTTTGAAAAGGGCGTTGATGTAAATCAAAAAAATCAAAAAGGCATGAGTCCACTTGATTACATGGATTCATATTTATTTGAAGAAGTTGCTGAAAGCATGATTAAACAAGGATTAGATGTTGAAAATGCAACTTATAAAAATAAGCCTTTGTCTTTTTATTTAATGATTTCAAACCCTGATTTATTTTTGAAGATAGAAAATCTTGATTTAAAACAAAAAGATGATAAAGGAAATTCACTTTTGCATTATTGGGCAACGGATTTAAACGTGGGATATAAAACAAGTCAAAGAAGTCTCGCAATATTAAATAAGTTATTACAGCAAATTGATATCAATTTAAAAAATAATCAAGGAGAAACACCCCTTATTTCTGCCTTAAAAAAAGGACATTATACCGAAACTTATATATGTCATGATGATGTTCATTGTGACACAAAAACAAGAGAGCCTCAAGCAAGAATTTTGATAGAGAAGGGGGCCGATATTTTGCTGTTTGATAATGATGAAAATATGCCTCTTCATTATGCTGCGATGAAAAATTTTTCAGAAATGCTTCCCTTTATGATTGAAAAAGGAGCAGATGTATTTGCTATAAATAAAGAGGGGAAAACTGCTGCAGATTGCGCCACAGGCATTGCTAAAGAATATTTAAAATTGGTGGAACGGGCTGAAGAATTTGATCGTTGGCAAAAACATATTTTGATGCATAAAACACTTCTTAAACCGATAGAAACGGCAAGAGTTTATGGTAATTAATCCGTATACTCACGGCCTCTTAAGGCGTCTTGTTTAATATCGCTTGTTGTGATTTGAACACTTCTTGGTCGAATTGGTAAATTAAGGAGCAGTTTTTGGCATTCTTTAGGGTTATAAAGCATTTTGACCTTATCTTTTTCCTGAATGAGGGCAAATTCTTCATCAACAATTAAAAAAGAAGGTTTTTGCTTTAGTTCTGGATATTTTTGATAAACGTTTGGCTGTATGAGACCACCTTTTTGAAGAATAATTGCCAAAAATGTGTTAAAGGTTGGAATTGACGGAGAAAACAGTTGAATGTCAATATTATTTTGAGCGGACATAAATTCCAAAGATTTCTCTGTTTCTTTGTGACAGTATATATGATTGGGCAGATCAGAAAAAATGATAATGGATTTTTTTGCATGCAACAAAAGGGTGCTTAATGCAACAGATGCATCGTCTTGTTGTTCAAGATAAAGAGGATTTTTTGTTTTTTTTAAAATAAAATCTTTTGTAAGCTTCTTTACTGGGGCATCCATATCCATTATTCTACCCTTTATTATAACCTATGGATCCAATATACCTTTTTATTAAAGAAGTGTCAATCTTTTAATAAAAACGAAAGAATTTCATCAACGTGGCCGTTTACTTTTACTTTGCGCCATTCTTTAATCAGATTTAAATTTTCATCAAAAATAAAAGTGGACCGCTCAATACCCATATATTTTCGGCCATACATTGATTTTTGAACCCATACATCAAATTGAGTGGCGAGAATATGGTCCGGATCTGATAGTAAAATGAAGTTTAAATTTTCTTTTTCTTTGAATTTTTGATGACTTTTAATGCTGTCCGGACTGACGCCGATAACAAAAGAGTAGGGCGCCAATCTGTTCATATTATCTCTAAAATTACAAGCTTCTTGTGTGCAGCCGGAGGTGTTGTCTTTCGGATAAAAGTATAAAACAACCTTTTTTCCTGTAAAATCTGACAATCTTATCAAATTACCGTTAGAATCCTGCAAAGAAAAATCCGGAGCTTTCATATTTACTTCCATGATTATTACCATACCTTTCTGTAATTACTTAAATACTGTTTTTTGGGGGCTATATAGGAGTGCCAAATGAAGGTCAGAAAAGTTATTTTCAGATGTATCTTCTTTTTTTATCCTCAAAATCAATTAATATAGCTCTACACGGTGCTCCATCACAGCCACCGAGATTCAAAGGAGCAGCACACAGGAAATATTTTCCCGGCATTACAAAG
>JAZNVO010000123.1:0-4388 GCA_045592885.1 Alphaproteobacteria bacterium | reverse complement strand
ACCTATCGGGTTTATGTATCTGACAGGTTAAAATAAAATATGATATAATATATAAAAAAGAAAAGGTTTATTCCTTTTCTTTTTTTTACCTTCCTTTCTGTTTTTTGCATTTTATAAAAAAATATTTACAAAATTATATTTTTATGATATAATTGCAAAAAAATTTATTTTAAGGAGAATTTATGACCGATATACCATCTTCTGTTGAATTATACAGAACTCACAAAGAACAAATTACAATTGATCCGGTTTATTGTTTTGGGATTTTGGATAACAAACACTTTCTTGTGATGAGAGAAACACGAGGGGACAATGAAGTTTATATTCGTTGGCAAAAAAATCAAAATACCCGTTACAGTGGTCAAAATGTCTTTGGCTTGAGAGCGGAAAAACTCTTAAAACTTATTTTATCAAAAATTCCTCATCATGAAATGACCGAAGAACTCATCCGTCAGTTAAACATCATGATTGAAAAAAATAAAAAAGCAACTGCCTATTACAATGCAACGCCGGTAAAAAAAGACGAAGCAAAACCAGCTGTTCGAACGGAAGAACAAATCAAAAAAGAAAGAGATTTTAAGCGTTTTATGGAAAATAAAGAACGTTTTGCTGCTCAAAATGAAGAACGCAAAAAGAAAAAAGAAGCTGAAAAACAAGCAAAAGCTGCCCAAAAAGAACAAGAAAAATTGCGCAAACAACAAGAAGCTCAAAAACGCATTCAAGAACAACGCGCTTTAAAAGAGCTCAAACTTCAAGAACAAGCTTATACAAAAATGATGATCTCAAATAATGATCAAAATCCCGTTATTATTACCGCAAATGACACAACCATCATTTTGGGTTATTTAAATAATCGGTTTTATCGGATTAAAATGAATGAAAAGGGATCGTCATTTTACAGCGTTTTTGAAAACAAATTAGAACCGATGAATATTGAAACACTTCAACACATTATTGTTTCAATTGGAGAATCATGTAATAAAGACGGACAATTTGACGGACTGTTATCAAATATTGCAAGTGCCTATGGTGAATTCAAAAACAATGCCTCTCCAGTTGAAAAAAATACACTCAAAGAACGAGTGGCAATCAGCAAAAACATTTTGATTAAAAAAGGTCTTTTAACATCTCAAAACACCCTTTAAAGAGTTTTAATTTCGTTGAAATTCAGGTAAAGCGACTCTTTTCAGAGTCGTTTTATTTTTATCAACACAAAATGGAACACAAAATCCCTTATTTTGAAGAACATCTTTTTCTGTTATCCCATTTGGAAAAACACACTCTGAAATTGTGACTTTTTCATCTGCCGGCAATAAAAGGGTTGACACACCTTCAAATGAAACGTGTGAAAAATGAACTTCTTCAACTTTTGAAAAATCGAGTTTTGTTTCTTTTAAAACAACATTAAAAAAACAAACCTTCTTTGTGTTATCCCTCATTTTTAAAGAAGATATCTCAACAGGAGATAACGGCATAAAATAAAATTTTTCAAGTCCCGCCAAATCAAAATCCAATCGAGGGGCTGTTTTTGTAAAGTGTAACAAAAATTCCCCTTTTTCTCTTTGGAATAAGAAATGTTTCACCGATTGAAGGTCACTTTCTCCCCATTCAATCCGCCCTTTATTTTTTCTCATATCTAATATCGGTGTCTTTAATGTGGTAATTCCGGCTTCAAATGACAAAACAGATTGAGGAATTTCAAGCATCGAAGCTTCAATTTGAGTTCGAAGCAATTGAATTTTTGAACAGGTTTTCGGCAATCCGTCAAATGATTTTAAAAAATTTGTCAAATGAATTTCCAAACCATAAAAGCAAGTTTTTAGACCTTTAAAATCTCGAATGTGCGGAGATGTCAGTTGGAGTTCATTCACATGTTGCGGTAAAATTGAAAATTTTTCTTTTGTTAAATAATAACAAGAAAACGGCATATAAACAGTCATATTTTGGAAAGAAACATTTTTTTCAATACCCAATAAATCAACTTCAAATTTCGGGATATAGTGATGTTCAAAAAACAAATTTTGTATATCAATCCCTTTTGAGAAAAAAGGAGTTGTATTTTCTGCCATATGACCAACAACAATCGTGCCGTTTGGCTCTTTTTTAAAAGGAATTTCTTGCTCTGACACAATATCCGTTGCACTCATATCAAAATAATATTTGTCGGTCACCGCATCTTTATAAACATCTTCCTGTAAAGAAAAACACCCTTTCTTTTCAGGTTGATAAGCAGACAAAAATGTATTTAATTGTTCTTTTGCTTCCGGAGACATTACACCATACATATATCCTGCCCCAAAATAAACCGCTCCTTGATTATTGATATACGGCTTAATACTGATACGCGCCAACCGTCTCCAGGGATTTTTTGAATTAACCCCATAACAAACAAAAACACCGTTTGCAATTTCTTTCGGTAAATAATGGGCATTTATTCCTCTCGGGGTCATGCAACTTGCCCATTCATTTTTGGAATAGTCATTATATGCACTCATGGTAGCAATATCATATGGCGATTTTGAAAGAATAATTAAATCAATCACATTTTCATTAAAATCAATTGTTTGATGAGCTGTTTGCATGTGGTGCAAGTTCTGATATATTTTTGAATAAAAATCTCTTTGTGATTTGATTTTAAAAATAAATTCATCAAAAGAGGCAATCTTTCCCAACCTTTTGAAAAAATAAAAACTTGTTTTTGTCATCAATGCACGGGGAAAAATATCGATATGAAATTTTTGAAATGTAACATATTTCTTTTTAAAATCAGAATATGTGCCAACAGAGTTAAAAAAAGACAAAAAATCAACCTGTTCTTTTTGACTCATCAAAGAAAAAGAGGTTAAAATTCTTGTTAAAAATGAGGCTTCTTTTTTAAAAAAACGCCCCGCCTTTATTCCCAATGTTCGATGTGAGACTTTTCTTTCTTTTTCACTTTGGATCAATATCTTATCATCTGAAAACACAAAGTTTAATTGCTCATCTGCCGGTAAAAAGTTATTTAAAACATCAACCATATCTTTTATATATAAACCACCGGATGAAACGGGATTTATTTTCAAATAAACTCTCTCCTTACCATTAAAAAATGCCGGATAAACAGGTTTATTGTCTTTTCGCCCCTTCATCCCATCATGAACAATTCTTTTAATTTCTTCTTGATAAATTTGTACTTCTTTTCGAAAAAATGACACATATTTCTTCAACTTCAATTCATCTTGAAATACTTTTTTTATTTCCGGAACTGAGATTTTATCTTCTGCATGATAATTTTGAGCCAACAAAAACAACCGCATCAAATATAAAATCTTTTTTTCCGATCCTTGAAGATGATTTTCTTTCATAAAAGAAAGCACCTGTTCTTTCAAAGTCAACAGGCGTTCTTTAAAAAACGTTTTTTCTTCGCTCGATGTTAAAATATGCATCTTTCCTCTTTATAATTCAACCGAAAGATAACATAAAATGTTACATTTGTCAATATTTACAAAAACATATGTTTTTAACAAAAAAATTTTTTATAAGACAAAAGATTAGAAACGATATTCCACCTTCAACATTCCCCCATGATCTTGATATGAACTTCTGAAGGAACCGCTGTATTCCAACTTCAATATTGTTTTTTCCGAAAGTTCAGCTTCTATACCAGCTTTCACATTCCAACTAAATCTTGCCAACGCATCCCCTTCAACAACATACGTTGCCCCATTTGAAAGGGTATTTACTCCCTTCATATCATCTGTTTTCAAATCATATCCCAAAAGAAGAGACCCAACTGGCCTGATATGAAAATTATTCACCGTTTTATAGGGAGATTTAACATCAACACCCGCCATCACCGTTATATAATCAGAAGAAGAATTGTTAACATAAGTTCCAAATGTATCCGTATAAGATTCTTGTGTCACATTCATATAACGCAGACCAACCTTTGGCATCAATAAGATATTTTTATATGCATAATCATATCCAACCATACTTTGAACGGCAATTGACTCCACATTATAATCCGCCGAACCATGGGAAGATAACACATATTTATCTTCCTCATATCGACCACGTGAATAACTGAAGAGTCCATCAACAAACCATCCGGATGGTTGATATCTGAAATATCCGAAACCAAGATTATTATTGATATCCGTATTGCGACCACTTTGTTTAACATCAGCTTGTGAATAAGCATAGCCTATACCGATTACCAAATCATCCGTTACTTTTGTTTGAATTCCTAAAATACCACCGGTTCCTTTTGTTTTATAATCATTTTGACCGCTTTTTTTTGTTTTTGAATAAAAAGCCTTTGTCCACACAGAAGACCGTGGTGTTTCATCACCACCGGCACGTCCGGTTTCTTTTTCAAACTGCTCTGTTTGAGAAAGAACCGCACC
>JAZNVO010000122.1:0-2305 GCA_045592885.1 Alphaproteobacteria bacterium | reverse complement strand
TAAATTTGACTTGTTTTTTGTCTAAAAATATGATATAATGTATTGTATTATATTTTGGAGGGTGTATGGAAAAAGAAGTCAAGACGTTTGTAAAAGAGATTCAGGAGTTTGATTTGGATCCACATGTGATGAATTTGTGGTATCGTTATATCCAACATTTAGAAATTGGGTGCAGTCATTGGCGTGACTCAGTGATTGATGAAATGAAAGCTGAAGGACGAACAATGGGAGAGATTTTAGATCGAATGATGAATTCAAAAAATTCAAATGTTGAAAGAGAGCTTTTAAAAAAACATCCGGGGGTGGATGCCAATCAATTGCGTCTTCAGATGAAATATGGATCAAGAGGAATGTGAAAAAGAGACGACAGGCTCTTTTTTGATATAAAAAAGTTAAAGCAAAATTCTTTGAATTTTATTTTTTTAAATACCAAATATTATCTTTTTTTTCAAATGTTTCAGTTCCCCATTTATCCCATTTAATGGTTAAAACGTTATCTGTTTTTTTCATAATAGTGGCATAATCTTTATTTTGATGTCGATATACTCTTTTTTCTTCAAAAACAAACACATCAGTCCAACGAGGATGAATAACTTTTTCAGCTGTATCCGGTGGACAAGTTTCTTTTATAATCTGATTAAAAACCGGTTGTGAAAGATAGTTGAGGCTTTGATTTTTGTGAGCCATTTTTTTTATTCGTTGACAATAATCAAGACCTTCAAATTCTTTTTGATCGGCAAATTTTGGAAGAATTTCTCTGTGAAAGAACTTATCAATATTCTTTTGTTGGTTTGAATAATATTCACGAGAGTGAGAGGAGTGAATTCGGAAAAGCAAGAGAATTTCTGGTATATTGGTGATTTTTCCACCGGCATCAATAATGTCTAACCAAAGTTTTCGATCTTCTGCCGCCTGATATTTATAGCTATAACGAAGATTGTGTTTATCCAAAAAGCTTTTTCTGATCATTGCAGCCGGATGGGCAATTGGCACTGTGTTTAGGTATACTAACACTTTGATTTTATCTGTTGATGTTTCATCTTGAAATCCCCATTTTGATGAATTTTCGGGACTGCCAATCCAGCTACCTACAACCGCAATATCATTGTTTTTTTCCATAAAGGCATATTGTTTTTCAAAACGAGTAGGAAGGGCAATATCGTCATCATCCATACGGGCAATATACTTCCCCTTTGATTCTTTTAAACCTTTATTTAAAGAATAAATCAATCCTTTGTTTGGATTGTTTGTGATAACTCTAATCCGTTTATCTTGTTTTGCATATTTATCCAAAATTTCAGCAGTGTTATCAGATGAGCCATCATTGATGATAAGGAATTCAAAATCTTTTTCGGTTTGTGCCAAAATTGAATCAATTGATCTTGGTAAAAATTCGGCACGGTTATACGTGCTCATCACAACGGAAATTTTTGGTCGTTTGAACACAATGTATCCGTAAAAACAGCTCCCGGTTAAAACAAGAAAACATAGAAATAAGAATATCTTTTTTTTCATTTTGTGGAGTAGTTATTTTTTCAAATACCAAACATTATCTTCTTTTTCAAATGTTTCAGTTCCCCATTTATCCCATTTGATGGTCAAAGTATCATCCGTTTTTGTCAGAACAGTTGCATAATCTTTATTTTGATGTCGATATACTCTGTTTTCTTTAAAGACGAACAAATCAGACCACTCTGGGTGGACAACTTTTTCAGCTGTATTCGGTGGACACATCTGTTCTGCAACAGATAACAAGGCATTAGTTTCAAGAAGATGCATTTTTTGATTTTGTTTGATGATTTTTCTGATTTTTTGACAGCCGTTTAAACCATAAAAGTCATCTAAATTTCCAAAACGGGACAAAATTTCTTTATAAAAGAATTTTTGAGCATTATTTGCTTGATCGATGTAATACTCTTGCGGATTACTTGTATGTAACCTAAAAAGTAAAAGAACTTCCGGTACGTTGCTGATCTTTCCACCGGCATCCATAATATCTAGCCAAAATTTGCGGTCTTCTGCTGCTTTATATTCATAACTATAACGAATATTATGTTTGTCTAAAAAGCTTTTTCTGAACATAGAAACCGGATGAGAAATCGGAACGGAATTTAAATACATCATCACTTTGATTTTTTCAGGAGAAGTTTCGTCATGAAACGGCCATTTCTTCCCGTTATTTGGATTGCCAATCCAGCTACCTACAACCGCAATATCATTGTTTTTTTCCATAAAGGCATATTGTTTTTCAAAACGAGTAGGAAGGGCAATATCGTCATCATCCATACGGGCAATATACTTCCCC
>JAZNVO010000121.1:0-4072 GCA_045592885.1 Alphaproteobacteria bacterium | reverse complement strand
TTGGCTTCCGGCAGTTCCGGAAGGTTTTGTCTAATATTTTCAATATATTCATCAGTCAGTATAACAGGAAGTAAGTCTGGATCTGGGAAGTATCTGTAATCATTAGCATTTTCCTTTGAACGCATTGGGCGTGTTTCAAGGTTTACAGAGTCAAACAAGCGCGTTTCTTGCGAAAATGTTTTTCCTTCATCGTATAAATCCACCTGTCTTTGCGCCTCAATCTCTATTGCTTGCATCACAAAACGGACGGAATTGACGTTTTTAACTTCAACACGTTGACGAAGTTCTGACGATCCGACAGGGCGAACAGAAAT
This sequence comes from Alphaproteobacteria bacterium, assembly GCA_045592885.1. GTDB lineage: Bacteria > Pseudomonadota > Alphaproteobacteria > CAAHEQ01 > UBA3637 > RGIG4140. Next base: position 3,758 of record JAZNVO010000121.1, on the reverse strand, counting down.
ATTCACATCGCATCGCATTGATCCTTCATCCATATTTCCATCACAAGTTTCAAGAGCGCGAACAATGGCTCTGAGTTGCCGCAAATATTCGCCGGCTTCTTGCGGTGTGCGAATATCCGGTTTTGAAACAATTTCCATTAAGCCGACACCAGATCTGTTCAAATCGATATAAGATTTTGTTGGATTCATATCATGAATGGACTTTGCAGCATCTTGTTCTAAATGCAAACGTTCAACGCCAATTCTTTTTGTGCCATCATCAGTTGTTACTTCAATATATCCTTCACCAACGATTGGATAATAGAGCTGACTGATTTGATATCCTTGAGGTAAGTCGGCATAAAAATAATTTTTTCTGTCAAAACGGGAATATTTGTTAATAACTGCATTTAAGCCCATTCCAGTTTTTACACATTGTTCAATACATTTTTCATTTACAACCGGCAACATCCCTGGAAAGGCTGCATCAACAAATGAAACATTTTCATTTGGGCTTGCGCCAAATTTTGCAGATGCACCGGAGAATACTTTTGATTTTGAAATGATTTGGCAGTGAACTTCAAGACCAACAACAATTTCCCAATCACAGGTTTTTCCTTTAATTGTATATGTCATTTCATTATCCTTTCACATGGTGAGGTTTTTTATCAAATCCGGCTAAAGATTCCAAAACACCTGAAACTTGGAATACAGTGTTTTCATCAAAATGTTTTCCAATGACCTGTAATCCGATTGGTAATCCGTTTTTAGCAATCGTAATCGGTAAAGCTAAAGACGGAACACCCGCCAAAGAAGCTGGAGTTGTGAAAACGTCACCTAAATAAGTATCAACAGGACTCATATTTTGCATGGCTTCATATGACAGAGCTGTTGTTGGTGCAGCAGGAGCCAAAATTGCATCAACTTGTTCAAAGGCGCTTATAAAATCATTATAAATTAAACGACGAACTCGTTGAGCTCTTGTGTAATAAGCATCATAAAAACCAGCTGAAAGAACAAATGTTCCTAATAAAATACGACGAATTACTTCAGGACCAAATCCGTCAGAACGCGTGTTTTCATACATTTCATCCAATGATTTTCCGTCAACACGAGTTGTATAACGAACCCCATCATAGCGCGCCAGATTTGAAGAAGCTTCTGCACAAGCAATGATATAATAAACCGGTAAAGCGTATTTTGTGTGTGGTAATGAAATTTCAACAATTTCAGCACCGGCATTTTTAAGTAATTCAATACCTTTGTCCCAAGCTGTAGCAATTTCCGGATTCAATTCTTTTGAACGATATTCTTTTGGGATACCGATTTTTTTGCCTTTAATATCACCTATTAATGCAGATGTATAATCCGGAACCGGAGCGTTTACAACAGTTGAATCTTTTTCATCATACCCGGCCATTTCACGTAACAATAAAGCGCAATCTTCAACTGATCTTGCCATTGGACCAGCTTGATCTAATGAAGAAGCAAAAGCAACAATTCCATATCGAGAACAACGGCCATATGTTGGTTTGATTCCTGTTATACCACAAAAAGAAGCTGGTTGGCGAATGGATCCGCCTGTATCAGATCCGGTGGCGCCCATACAAAGACCGGCACTGACAGCGGCCGCAGACCCACCGGAAGAACCACCTGGAACTAAATTATATTCACCATTTTCATCTGTCCACGGGTTTTTCGTTACGCCAAAATAACTTGTCATTGTTGACCCACCCATTGCGAATTGGTCAGTGTTGACTTTGCCCAACATAATTGTTCCGGCATCTTTTAAATTTTGTGTAACAGTTGATTCATATGGCGGAACAAAATTTGATAAAATTTTTGAAGCAGCTGTTGTTTTAACCCCTTTTGTGCAATATAAATCTTTATTTGCAATGGGGATACCTTCTAATCTGCCGATTTTTTCACCGTTTGCTCTTTTTTTATCGCTTTCTTCAGCTTGAGCCAAGGCTAATTCCGGTGTTTCGGTGATATAGGCATTTAGAAATCTGGCTTTTTCCATTTCGGACAAATGAGCTTTTGTTAATTCAACACTGGAAATTTCTCTTTTGTCCAGAAGCTTGAGGGCTTCACTGATATGTAAATTTGTTAAACTTGTTGTCATAAAAATTACTCCACCATTTTAGGAACTGCATAAAATCCATGAACGGATTCCGGAGCGTTCGCGGTTAATTCTTTTTGTAAACCACCTGTTGTGACTTCATCTTTTCTGAGCCATGGTTCTTGAAGGGAAACGCTGATTAATGGTTCAACTCCTTCAACATTAACTTCTTTTAATTCTTCAACCCAATTTAAAATACTGTTAATGTCTGCGGTGAATTTTTCTTCTTGATCGGCAGGAAATTTCAATCTTGCCAATGTTGCGATGTTTTTGATTGTTGCTTCGTTAAAACTCATTTTTTTAACTCTCTTTAAAATTGTTTAAATTGTTGAATTTTTACGTTGCTTACGATGCACTTTTTTTGTCAAAAAGTCAAGAAAAATCTGAAAAAAAGATATATTTTTCAAATTACAAAATCTTTATTTTTAAACATCACTCAAAAGAGGAAAAATAAAATCAGAAAGTTGTTAATGTCTCTTTTTGTTTGATATTTTTTTAAAAAAAGTGATTTTTTTCTGTTATTTATTTTTTTGATGGTATATAATGAATTTTATAGGGATTTATTTTTAAGGGGACAAAGATGAAAGAGCCTGTTTTAAAAGCTGTTGCAATGCCACCACGCGTCTTTTGGGCGCCAATGTATCCAGCAATTGTTAACTTTGCCATACAAGCCGGAATTTTATTTGTGTGCATCACCGCCTTTAATACCAGTCCTCTTTATTTTATTTTCACAATAGGACTAACTCATGTTTTGATTGCTGCCTATTCTGTTAGAGAACCACATCTTTCTAAGATGATGTTAACATTTGGTCCGATGGCAACACCATCAAAGAATATTTATCCTGACAAAGGAAATAAACTTGCTCCATAAGGAACTTATAAAATGAATAATATTCAATTTGATATGAATGTGTTTGATTTTTTGGCACAAGGAGCCTCCTCCTTTTCAACGCTGGTAGCAATTATCGGTGTTGTTTCTGCTATGTTTATTATGTCTGTTTTTGTGACAAAGTTGGGTGATATGATTTTGCCACGACCCAAAGAAACACGTGTTTCTGATTTTTTACCTTTTAGCAGATTAGATGAAGATGGAGCAACGATTCACTTAAGAAACGGATCCTTAGCAAGAGTTTTTGAAATAACTGGTGCTGATACCACTTTATTGACGGCATCGGAAAGATTTGCCCTTATGAATGCCAGAAAACAGTGGATTGATTCTATGGCTTCATTGGAAATTGTGTCTCGGGTTATTACCATTCGTGAAAGGGTTGAATTAGGAGAAGAAGGAGAGCATAAAGATTCAAAATTGTTGAGACAAGTTTCCCAAAAATGGATTGAAAGTATGAGTCGTGTGTTTAAAAATAAACACTATATTGTTTTATCCGTAAATGATAGAAAAACAGCTATGGATGATTTGCAACAGGCAACAATTGCTTTAACGTCTATTTTAGATGCATATGAACCGGTTCTTATTTCTGAAAAAACACCAACAAAACATAAAGACAAAAGTCCGTTTTGGCTGTTTGCTCAACTGGCAAGTCCTTTATCTGTTCCACAACCAAGAATTGGCCTTGAAGAAGGAGAAACGTTAAATGCTCTTTTAACATCAGATTATATTCATTTTACAAAAGATGAAGGAATTATAAAATTTATATCC
>JAZNVO010000120.1:0-5296 GCA_045592885.1 Alphaproteobacteria bacterium | reverse complement strand
TGATTATTTTCAATATACTTTGGAGAAGCTGAAGAAAGTGTTGCAACCGCTTCAAACTCTTCTTCATATGCATCTAACAAATAAAAAGGCACATCAGATGTTTTTTCAAACTGATAATCCGGAAACTCAACCGCTTTAAGCGGCGTTTTCAACACCAATCTCAACCATTTTCTTTGTTCATAAGTTACTTTTTCAGCTGCATCCACTAAAGATCCTCGAAATGAAGGAAATAAAGGTAATGAGCGTACAACAGGATCATTCACCGGTCTGTTATTCAATATTTTAAAAGCACTTTTCTCAATTTTTTTAGCTGTCTCTTTTGTATCTTCAACAATTGCATAAAGCGTTACTTTTTTATTTTGATCTTCTTGAGGGGTCATCATATCTTATCCTTTTATACTTGTTTGATTTCACCTATTCCACCCAGGTGTTGCAATGCCTCCAACGTTTTTTGTGATAATGCATATTTTTCGGAAAGCTCCACTTCAACCTCATATTCTTTCACCTTCATCTTCAAAAAGATTTTACATCTTCCGGGTTCATCTTGTGAAAGAACTTTTTTAAGTTCCTGTAGCGTTTCCATTCGGGGATCTAAATCTAAAATTAAGGAAGAGGCCGTTCTTGCCATCACTTCAGACAAATAATGAACAGAGAACAAATTCATCCGGATTTGTTCATCATCAGGTTTTTTATCCGCATTCATCGTCAACAAGAGCGGTTGACCTGATTTAAGCTTATCTCTTGAATTTACCAATAAATCCGAAAAACAAATGGCATCATATGAGCCATACTTATCTGTTGCCGTTATAAAAGCAAACTTGTTTCCTTTTTGACTAATCCGTTCACGAACAGAAGAAACAATCCCTGCCAACTGTATACGCCCAGCACCTGCAACAGTTACTTGTTGTTTCACTTCCGTGCTTGGAATCACACGCAACCTTTCAAAAACACTATCAAATGTATCAAGCGGATGGGCAGATAAATAAAAACCGATAGCTTCTGATTCTTTTTCAAGTTTTTCAAGATGTGGCCAATCCGGATACTCTTTCATTTTCAATCCGTTAACAGACGTATCTGTGGCTCCGAACAAATTAATTTGTGCACTTTTTCTACTTTGTGTTGCCGTTGAAGCAAAAGCCAAAAAGTTTTCAATATTTTCAAAAAGTTTTGCCCTGTTTTTATCCAAACAATCAAAGGCTCCGGATTTAATCAAATTTTCGATATACCGTTTATTCAATGCTGAAGCATCCACTCTTGAGAAGAAATCTTGAACGGATTTATAAGGACCGTTTTTTTCACGCTCCTCTACAACCAACTGCATACCGGCCTCACCAACGTTTCGAACGGCTGACAAAGCATATCTCACCGCCCCATTTTCAACACTAAAGTTCACTTTGGAACGGTTAATATCCGGTGACAAAACCTCTATATGCATTTGCGTTAAATCATTTTTGAAAAATGCCAGCTTATCCGTATTTGTTTTATCAAGCGTCATCGTTGCAGCCATAAATTCAACCGGATAATGTGCTTTTAAATAAGCCGTTTGATAGGCAATATAGGCATAAGCAGCCGCATGTGACTTATTAAATCCATACTCGGCAAATTTTGCCATCTTGTCAAAAACAAGTTCGGCCGTTGCTCTTTCAACATTATTTTTCACGGCCCCTTCAACAAAAATGGAACGTTGCTTATCCATTTCTGATTTAATTTTTTTACCCATTGCACGACGCAACAAATCAGCTCCACCCAGTGTATATCCAGCCATCACCTGTGAAATTTGCATCACTTGTTCTTGATAAATCATAATGCCATAAGTTTCTTTTAAAATTCCTTCAAGCATCGGATGCATATAATCCGGTGTTTCTTCCCCTTTTTTTCTGGCAATATAACTGGGAATACTGTCCATCGGACCCGGTCTGTAAAGCGACACCAAAGCCACAATGTCTTCAATTTTATCCGGTTGCATATCAAACAAAATTTTGCGCATGCCGGTACTTTCAAGCTGGAAAACCCCTGTCGTATTGCCTGATTTTAAAAGTTCATATGTCTTTTCATCTTCTAATGGCAAGTTATTAATATCAAATGTAATTTCTTCTTTCTGGCGAATAAGTTCCAACGTTTTTTCAATTGTTGTTAACGTCTTCAAACCCAAAAAGTCAAACTTAATTAAACTCGCATCTTCAACAAAGTGTTTGTCATATTGGGTAATCGGCATATCCGAAGACGGATCTTTATAAAGCGGAACAATCTCATCAAGTGGTTTGTTTCCAATCACAACCCCCGCTGCATGCATTGAAATATTGCGATACATACCTTCCAATTTCAATGCAATTTCAATCAATTTGGCAATTGTTTCATCTGCTTGGGCTTCTTTTTTAAATTCAGGTTCTTGATCTAATGCCTCCTGCAACGTAATTCCCAATGTTGGCGGAACCAATTTTGACAATCTGTCTACAACAGGATATGGCAACTGTAACACACGGCCAACATCCCTAATAACCGCTTTTGCTTGCAACTGACCCAAGGCCAAAATTTGAGCAACATGGTCAAGCCCATATTTTTGTTGCACATATTCAATTGTTTTAGCTCTGTTTTCCTGACAAAAATCAACATCAAAATCCGGCATTGAAACACGTTCCGGATTTAAAAACCGTTCAAAAAGAAGATTAAATCTCAATGGATCAATATTCGTAATTGTCAAACACCAAGCCACAACAGATCCGGCACCGGAACCACGTCCCGGCCCTACCGGCACACCATTTGCCTTTGACCATTGGATAAAATCGGCCACAATCAAAAAGTAACCCGGAAAGCCCATGGTTTTGATGATATCGAGCTCATACAAAAGACGTTCATGATAGCGTTCTCTTTCTTCTTGAGATCGTCCTTGCATACGCATTTCAAAACCGGCTTCTGCCATTTCTGCCAATTTTTCATCTTCAGTCTTACCGCCGCAGTCATAATTCGGAAATGCCGGTTTTTTCTTTCCAGCCAAGAAATAACAACGCTTTGCAATTTCAACCGTATTTAAAGTCGCCTCCGGCAAATCTTTAAATATTTCAAGCATTTCCTCTTCACTTTTAAGGTAATGCTCCGGGGTCACTTTTCGCCTATCTGTAACATCAACAAATGTTTTATCAGCAATACAAAGCAATGCATCATGTGCTTCATACATATCCGGAGAAACAAAAAAAGCTTCGTTTGTTGCAACCAGCGGGATATTCAAATCATATGCTATTTTTAAAAAACCATCTTCCGTCTTTTCTTCAACTTCCATTCCGTGACGTTGAATTTCAACATATAAACGATCCCCATATGATTCTTTTAATTTAAGAGCCAATTCTTTAGCAAAATCCAAGTCTCCTTCATAAACCGGACGAGCCAAAATGCCTTGCGCTCCACCGGTTAACAAAATCAAACCTTCCGAATGAGAAAGCAACTCTTCAAATGTCAAATGCGGAGTTCCTTGCTTACCTTCTTCAGTATAAAAATGTTTAAAAAACTGCAACAACGATAAGTATCCGGCTTCATTTTGAACCAAAACAACAACCTTATCAAATGTTTCTTTATCATCTGCAAAAGTGTTTTTTTCTTTTTGAGGCGTTTTAACCAACAATTGACACCCCAGAATTGGCTGAACACCAGCTTTCACACAAATATCAGCAAAATCCATTGCACCAAAGATGTTATTCGTATCCGTCATGGCAACAGCGGGAACAGCTGCTTTTGCCGCCCAACCGGACAAATCTTTCATCTTGATAGCGCCTTCTAAAATGGAATACGCCGTATGCACGTGCAGATGGATAAATTTTGGTGTTTGAGTCATTTTAGCATCACTTAAAAGAAACATTTCTTACAAGGTTTTTCATTTTACACGAAAATACCCTTTTATGCAAGAAAAAAGCTTCACTCCTCTTTTTTATTGGCAAATAACCTTTGTGTCCTTATTTATCGCTTTATCTAAAATTCTTTTAAAAGATGAGGATAACTCTTCATATGAAACAATTGATTGTTCGCCAGTCTGCATATTTTTAAGTGTCACAACGTTTGTTTGAACTTCATTTTCACCTAAAATCAACACAAAAGGAACACCGATTTTGTTGGCATATGCCATTTTGTTTTTGAATTTTCCTTCAGAGGCATTTGTTTGCACATTAATACCCGCCTCTCTTAAAACACTTGCCACCTTCAAAGCATAAAGAAGGGCCTCTTCATCCATCGGCAAAACCAACACATCTGCAGGTGTTTGAGCCATAGGTGAAATCATCTTTTGATCACGAAGCAAGTCAAAAAATCTTGTTAATCCAATGCTCATACCAACCCCGGGGAGTTTTCTGTCCGTATAATAACCAGCCAAATTTTCATATCGTCCGCCTGAACAAATTGACCCCCAATCTTGACGTCCCTCAATAAATGTTTCATAAACCGTTCCGGTATAATAATCCAGACCTCTTGTGATTTTTAAATCAATTTCAAAATTTTTGTCAGACACACCCAAATTTTGCATTGCTTGGGCTACAACTTTTAATTCATTTAATCCTGTTTCAAATAACTCATTTTGAATATTAAACGAACTTATTTTTTCGAGAACAACGTCTGATTTACCATTAATTTCAGTAAACGCAATGATTTTTTCAATCAACGCATCAGATAAAGCCAAATCCTTTAAACAAGCCTTAACATTTTCAACCCCAATCTTATCCATTTTATCAATAATTCTTGATATTTCAGCAGATTGTTCGGTTAAATTCAAGCTTTCATAAAAACCATTCATCAGCTTTCTGTTATTAATTTTGATGCAAAATCCATCCAGTCCCAATTTTTTAAAAACATGATACATAATTGCCGGCACTTCAGCATCATAGACAACAGCCAATTTTTCGCTACCAATAATGTCAACATCCGCTTGATAAAATTCCCTAAACCGACCTTTTTGCGGTCTTTCCCCACGATAAGACTTTGAAATTTGATATCTTTTAAAAGGAAAAGTCAAATCATTTTGGTGTTCAGCCACATATCTTGCCAAAGGAACGGTTAAATCAAAACGCATACATAAATCATTATCCCCTTTTTTAAAGCGATAAATTTGTTTTTCCGTATCCCCACCTGCTTTTGCGAGCAATACTTCCGATAATTCCAAAACAGGCGTATCCAATCCGACAAATCCAAATGAACGATATGTTTCTTCAATAACCTTTTTTATTTTGTCAAAAACCAGCTGTTCTGCCGGCAACAATTCCATAAATCCTGCGAGTGTTTTAGGCGTTACTTTTTGTTTCATTTTCTTTCTCCTTTA
>JAZNVO010000119.1:0-2230 GCA_045592885.1 Alphaproteobacteria bacterium | reverse complement strand
TTTAAAGGAAAAGAATTTGAAAATTCAAAATATATTTTACAAGTTGCCCCTGAAGATTGTACAGGCTGTACATTATGCACAACTGTTTGCCCTATTAAAGATAAATTAGATGCAAACAAAAAAGCTTTGAATATGGTTCCGATTGAAAAGAATTTGAATGATGAAATCAAAAATTTTGAATTCTTTATGTCTTTACCGGATCCGGACAGAACAAAACTCAATCCGAAACAAATCAAATCATTAGCTTTGATGCGTCCGCTTTTTGAATTTTCCGGTGCTTGTACCGGTTGTGGGGAAACCCCCTATGTCAAAATGATGACCCAATTATTCGGAGACAGATTAATTGTTGCCAATGCTACAGGGTGTTCTTCCATTTACAGCGGAAATTTACCAACAACCCCTTACGCTAAAAACAGTTGCGGGTTTGGTCCGGCTTGGGCAAACTCCCTTTTTGAAGACAATGCGGAATTCGGTCTGGGAATCAGAACAAGCGTTGATTCTAAACAAGAATTTGCTTTACAATTATTAAAAGAAATGTCTTCTGAAGTCGGTGAAACATTGGTTGACAGCATTTTAAATGCCGATCAATCAACAGAATCTGGCATTCAAGAACAACGTCTGCGTGTCAAAGAACTCAAAGAAAAATTAGAAAAAGTTTACACACCAAAAGCCAAATTATTACTTGATAATGCCGACTATTTAGTCAAAAAATCCGTTTGGATTTTAGGCGGTGACGGTTGGGCTTATGATATCGGATACGGTGGTCTTGATCATGTGTTATACAGTGGCAAAAATGTGAACATTATGGTGATGGATACAAATGTTTATTCAAATACCGGCGGTCAACGCTCAAAAGCAACGCCAATAGGTGCGTCGGCAAAATTTGCCATTGCCGGATCTGAATTACCCCGAAAAGATTTGGGGATGATTGCAGCTTCCAGCGGTGGTGTTTATGTGGCCACTGTCTCTTTGGGAGCCAAAGATATGCATACCCTTCAAGTTTTAAATGAAGCAGAAAGTTTCAACGGACCGTCACTTATCATTGCCTACAGCCATTGTATCTCACATGGATATGATATCGGCAAAGACGGTTTGGAACATCAAAAACTTGCTGTTGACACAGGATTATGGCCTCTTTATCGCTTTGATCCCAGACGCGCTGAACAAGGTTTAAATCCATTCCAATTAGACAGCAAAATCACAAAACCGGTCAGCGAGCTCATGGCTTTGGAAGCCAGATTTAAAGCCGTCAAACAAACCAATCCCGAGCATTATGACGAATTGGTTCAAAAAGCTCAAAAACAAATTGAAACCAGATTTAAATTATATGAACGATTGAGCAAAGTAGATGAATAAGGCTTTAAAATAAATAATATCTTCCCCCCTTATGTTTAAAAGTAAGGGGGGAATTTTTATACCTGGTTGATCTTTTAATATAAATCTAATCCAACGAATAATATTTGCGGTCAACACATAAAAAAATCCCCCGAATCGATTCAAGTCGTTTTCGGGGGAAAATACATTTAAAGAACTATTCTTTTGGTTTGAATGCTCCGGCAGAGTCATCACCCAATGTTTTGATATCAAAGTATCTTAACAAAGGAACAGCGACAAAGATTGAAGCAAATGTTCCGAACAGAATTCCAAAGAACAAAGAAAGAGAAAATCCTCTTAAGGTTGTTCCACCCATCACAAGCAAAACAAAAATCATAACAAGCGTTGAAATACCCGTTAAAATTGTTCTGGAAAGTGTTTCGTTAATCCCTTGATTCAAAATGGCATCCGTTGATTTTGCGCGGTGTTTTTTCAAATTTTCGCGCACACGATCATAGGTCACAATGGTGTCATTACAAGCATATCCAGCCAGTGACAAGATCCCAGCTACAACAACCATGTCAAATTCCCAATTGAAAACAGAGAAAAGACCAATAACCACAATCAAAGTGAATGCTAAAGAAATTAAACACCCGATGGCAAACGGCCACTCAAAACGAAACCAAATATAAACAGCAATAGCAAACAATGCCAAAATGGAAGCAAGCAAACTGTTCTTTTTCAGCTCTTCACCAATTGTCGGGCCAATAACTTCGACACGGTCATAATTAAAAGAAGATCCCAAAACAGATTTGATTTTTTCAACCACTTGAGCACCTGTTTGATTTTCTTCCGGCTGAGCCTGAATCAAGAAGATGTTTCCTTCCAAACCTGCTGATTGAATGGATAAATCCTT
>JAZNVO010000118.1:0-4833 GCA_045592885.1 Alphaproteobacteria bacterium | reverse complement strand
AACGACATGGCTACGATCCGACTTATGCATACAAATATGTTGCTTAAAATTTTGATGAACGATAAATCAAATTATGAAATCGTAAATTTAGATGATTATGAGGCCGCATCACTGAAAAACTTTCGGGTGTCAGCATAGGTGTAATATGGATTTTTCTAAATTTGAGGCGCTTTTTTAAGCGCCTCATTTTTTTATTGCTGCTTGAGTTTTTTTCTTTAGAACAATAAATAAAAGTGGTTCATTGAAAAATATCTTGTTTTTTCAATGAAAATTTTGTATACATATGCATTATATTAAACGAAAGGACAAAAAAATGGAGTTTAATTCTCAAGGATTTAGTGTTGTTGAAAGAACAAATACGGATGTTCAGGTTTATTTTAACAAGATTTATTCGTATATGTCCCAAGCATTAGGACTTTCTGCTTTAACAGCGTATCTGGCATCAAAGGAACCGTTGTTGAATTTGTTTTATACACACAGTCAATCCGGATTGACTTATTCTTGGATTGGGTGGCTTGCCATTCTTTCTCCGCTTTTTTTGGTTTTTTATATTAATTCGCAGTCGGCTATTCAAAATATTGCGAAAACAAAAATAATATTTTGGAGTTTTTCTGCATTGATGGGTATTTCATTAGCAAATGTTTTTTTGCTTTATACGGCGGCTAGTGTTTTTCAAGCGTTTTTGGTTACTGCCGGTTCATTTTTGGGATTAAGCTTATATGCAAGATCAACGAAAAGAGATCTTTCCGGTTGGGGGCGTTTTTTATATATGGGGTTGATTGGATTGATTTTAACATCGTTTGTTGGGATTTTTTTGAAATCCAACTTTTTGTCTACAGGATTGAGTTTGTCTTCAGTTATAATTTTTTCAGGGTTAACGGCTTATGATACATCAAGACTGAAACAAATGTATCAATCTGGTCTGTCAGAAGAAACTTTGGATGGTGTTGCTGTTCGTGGGGCTTTGTCATTGTATTTGAATTTTATTAATATGTTTTGGGCAATTTTGAATTTATTAGGGGATAGAAAATAAAATGAAACGCGTCTTATTTGTTCTTGCAACTTTATTGTTTAGTTTGTCGGTTCAGGCAGCTTCCCTGCCCTCTGATATCAAACCGATGGATTTAAGAGTTTATGGTCAAGAAAACAAAGAAGCGACAATCTATGTTTTTTCTTCTTTAACATGTCCGCATTGTTCTGTTTTTCATGAAGAAATTTTGCCGGATATAAAAAAAGATTATGTGGAAACCGGTAAAGCAAGGCTTATCTATGTTGATATGCCGGGTGATTCTAAAGGGTTAACCGGAACAATGATTTCAAGATGTATTGCTCCTGAAAAATATGATGATTTTATGAGTATTATGTTTGAAAATCAACAGGTATGGGCATATTCAAAAAAGCCGCGTGCCGTTATGACAAGATTTGCAACAATGTTGGGTTTAACGGAAAATGAAGTTGATATTTGTTTGTTAAATCAAGAGTTGAAGCAAATGATTTTGGAGCAACAAATGAATTTATCTCGTCTTTATAACATTATTGGTATGCCCAGTGTTGTTGTTGTAAAAGGAAACGAAACAAAAAAATTTCAAGGGGCAGATAAAGACATTATTTTAAACGGATTAAAAGAAAGGTTTGAGGAAAATGACTAAAGAAACAGAGGTTCTTGCCCAAAAAATTCAACAAGCCAAAAAAACTCAAGAAAATAAAAATATTGTTAATGAAAAAAAAGATCCTTCCGGATATCAGATTATAACGGAAGTAATTGTTAATTTATTGGGTTGTATTTTCGTTGGAACTTCTTTGGGTGTTATTTCAGATAACCTGTTTGAAACGGGTGGTAAATTCACGATTATGTTGGGGCTATTGGGTGGAATAGCAGGTGTTTGGTCTGTGATCAAATATGCGATAAGCATAGATAAAGAAAGCGGTGCTGAATGAATCATTTAATGCATCAGTTTGAAGTGAAAAGACTTGTTCCGTTAGATCTTGTCGGATTTGACGTGAGTTTTACAAACGCTGCACTTTTTATGGTGTTAGCTCTTGTTGCAAGTATTTCATTACTCTGGTTTTTAGCTCACAAACAAGAAGTTATTCCGTCAACCCCTCAATCAATTGCTGAATCGTTGTTTAATTTTATTAAAACAACAGCTCAAGATTCGATTGGTGAAGGATATAAAAATTACTTACCTTTTATTTTTAGTGTTTTTATTTTTATTTTAATGGGTAATTTGTTGGGATTGTTCCCCTATTCTTTCACATTTACAAGTCAGTTAGCTGTTGTGGGGGCAATTGCTATATTTTGTACCTTTGTTTCAATTGTTGTTGGGATAAAACATCAAGGATTGGGATGGTTTAGAATTTTCTTCCCCAAAGGCGTTCCCTGCCTTTTAGCGCCAATTCTTATCCCTGTTGAAATTATTTCATTTATTTCAAAACCATTTAGTTTAACGGTTCGCTTAGTTTTAAATATGTTTGTTGGGCATATTTTATTAAAAGTTGCCGCTGGATATGTTTATTCAATGGGAATTTTGGGAACTCTACCCCTATTGGCAATTTGTCTTTTGGTGGTATTTGAGTTGTTTGTTGCTTTTTTGCAAGCATATATTTTTACAGTTTTAACAAGTATCTATTTAGGTCAATCTATTCATTCACATTAATTTTAAACAAGGAGTAAAAAAATGGAAACAGATACAAATTTAATGATGCAATTTGCAGAAGGTATGAAATACATTGGTATGGGTTTGGTTTGCTTGGCCATGATTTCAGCCGCTAAAGGTATTTCAGCTATCTTTACAACAATTATTTCTTGCATTAGTCGTAATCCAAATGTCAAAAAAGATGTGACAACATTTGCATTTATCGGTGGTGCTATGGTTGAAAGTATTGCACTTATCGCATTTATTTTAGCATTCGTTATGTTGGGAAAATAATCTAAATGTTACCTCAATTTGACACATCTTGGTATCTTGGTGAATTCTTTTGGCTTGTTTTAACTTTTGGATTCACATTTTGGGGAGTAAAGTATTTTATTTTTCCAATGCTTCAAGATGTGTTTGCCGAACGCAAACAATTGATAGATGATAATTTAAGTGTTGCTTTAGTTGTTAATCAAAAAGCTGAAAAATTGATGCAGGATTATAATTCTCATTTATTGGTTGCTCAAGAAGAAAAGGAAGAAATTATCAACGAAACATATCAAGATCTGCAAAAGTTTTCCGTTCATGTTGAAGCAGAATACGAAGAGGAGTTTCGCACACAAATTGATGAAACGGAAAAACAAATGCAAATGGTTCGTGAACGATTTCAAAAAGAATCGGATAAACTGGCTATTCAAATTTCTGAACGATTAGCAGATAAGTTAGCGACCCCGATTTCTGTAAGAGGAGCCGTAAAATGAATGAATTTGCAAATCCGGAATTTTGGGTTGGTGTCGGTTTTTGTTTAGTTGTTGCTCTTTTGATGAGACCAGTTTTGTCAACAGCAAAAAGTTTTGGAAAAACGCACGCTGATTCGATTAGAAAAGAAATTAATGATGCAAAAAGATTAAGGGCGGAAGCTGAAGAGTTGTTTCGCACTTATGAAGATCATACAAAAAACTTTGAACGCGAAAAAGAACAGATTCTGGAAGAAGGAAAAAAGGAAGTTGTGGAACTTCAAAAAGAGGCTGATGAACGTTTGAGTAAAAAAATAGCTCGAAAACGACAAGATGTTCAAGTTCGAATCGCTTCTATTGAAGAAAATACGCGTAAAGATTTAACCAATGCTATGATGACGCAGGTAATGGATAAAACAAAATCATTATTGGCGGAAAAAAATATTCGGCAGAGTCAAAAAGATATGGATGAAGCAATTAATGATGTGTTATTTCAATTGGAAAAGAAAATAAAAAAATAATCACCCATATATAAGAAAGAGCCTCTTTTGGGGTTCTTTTTTTATATTTATGAACGAATCTTTTTTTTGTTGTTATAAGATAATTTAAAAAACATAAAAATAATCCTGAAAAAGATGTTTTTTTGATACAAAATACCTTGTTTGATTGCTTTTTGAATGAATATTTGATGTTTTTTTTAATAAAAAAACGTTAAAAATCAATGGATATTAAAAAAGAATAAAAAATAATTAAAAAAAATCAAAAAAGGTGTTGACATTTCTTTTTTGTTCTGATATATTCCCATTCACGCTCCTGATGGAGCAAGATGTTGAACAGAGTGTGAATAAGAAGAAAAGAACAGATGCACGGACGGTTGTTCTAACAAAGATAGAGACGAGCGTCGTAGTGCATAGACTATAAAGACGAGATGTGTATATTGAAGAATATATAATATTGGTAAGTTTTTGTAGGGTTTCTGTTAATAATGACTTACAAGAAAAGTGAAGTAATTTGAGAAATTGAGTGCACAGGACGACTTTTGTAATAAATATGAGAGTTTGATCCTGGCTCAGAACGAACGCTGGCGGCAGGCCTAAAACATGCAAGTTGAACGGTTGTAGCAATACGACGAGTAGCGGACGGGTGAGTAATGTATGGGAACATGTCCTTTAGTGGGGAATAGCTTCTGGAAACGGGAGGTAATACCGCATAAGACCTGAGGGTGAAAGCAGAGATGCGCTAAAGGGTTGGCCCATATCAGATTAGCTAGTTGGTTAGGTAAGAGCTGACCAAGGCGACGATCTGTAGCTGGTTTGAGAGGATGATCAGCCACATTGGGACTGAGACACGGCCCAAACTCCTACGGGAGGCAGCAGTTAGGAATATTGGACAATGGGGGCAACCCTGATCCAGCCATGCCGCGTGAGTGAAGACGGCCTTCGGGTTGTAAAGCTCTTTTG
>JAZNVO010000117.1:0-1638 GCA_045592885.1 Alphaproteobacteria bacterium | reverse complement strand
AAACTACCGTCCGCAATTCTATTTCCGCACAACAGACGTTACAGGTACAATCGAATTACCTGAAGGTGTTGAAATGGTCATGCCGGGTGACAATGTTAAATTAACAGTTTCATTGATCGTTCCGGTTGCTATGGATGAAGGTTTGCGTTTTGCTATCCGCGAAGGTGGTCACACAGTTGGCGCCGGCGTTGTTGCAAAAATCTTTGAATAATCAAAGTATTTAAACGCAAAATAAAAGCCCTCGCTTGTCGGGGGCTTTTTCATATTTGTTTTATGTATTAAAATAAGTTTTTCTTTCATTTATTGATAATCATAAGATAGTGAATATATTTTTATTTTATTTTTTCTTAACTTGTTTTTATTGTTTGAAAATGGTATCAGATAAATAAAATAAATATTGGGGGAGTAAATGCCATCTGTTTCAGTTTTAATGCCTATTTATCGCACAGATTTGAATTATCTGAAAGAAGCGATGGATAGTGTTTTAAATCAAACATATCAAGACTTTGAATTTTTGATTTTGAATGATTCGCCGGATGATAAAAAATTGGAAGAATTTGTTCTTTCCTATAAAGATAGCCGTATCAAATATTTTAAAAACAAAGAAAACATGGGAATAACCCCAAGTCGAAACAAGTTGACTTCTTTGGCAAAAGGGAATTATTTAATGGTGATGGATCATGATGATGTTTCTCACCCATTGCGAATGGAAAAACAGGTTTCTTATTTGAAAAATTATCCGCAAGTTGGTGTTGTTGGTTCTTTTGCGAATTATCTTGTGTCAAAAACAACAAGAAAATTGCCGGTTGAAAGTGAAGCGATTAAAGAAAATTTAATGTTTTCATGTGCCGTTCTTCATTCGGGTTGTATGATTAGAAAAGATGTATTGATTAAAAATAATATTAAATATGAAGAAGAATTTTCGCCGGCAGAAGATTATGCGTTGTTTACAAAATTGATTGGATATTGTGAATTTTATAATATACCTGAAATTTTGTTTTATTATCGAGATCATGAAACAAATACAACGCATTTACAAAAAGAAAAAATGGATATAGCAACGTTTAAAATATATAAGTCCGCTCAAGAAACATATCCGAATATTTGGAATAATGTTATTCAAAAAGGGAAGTTAAAACATCGAGTTTTTCTTTTTGGTGTGCCAATTGGTGTGTTTTATCAAAAAGGTAAAAAAGTGCAAAACTGGTTTGATGGTTTGTATCGGGCAAATGTTCAAAAAAATCAAAAAAAAGTATATAAATTGTTTAATATATTTCCGATTGTTTCATTCATCCTTGTTGGCCGAAAAACAAAAATAAAGCTTTTTGACGTTTTTACCGTTTTTGTTTTTAAAAGCAAATTTTTCTTTTAAAAACAAAAAGAGATTGACGAAAAATGAAAAGTTTGGTATTCTGAAAGTATAAGGAATAAGTTTGTTTCGGTGTTTTAATGCATCAAAAAAAGGGGATGAGTAATGCAAGGGCGGGAAACAGGGCGGATGAATGAGAAAGAAACCGGACGGTGAATGATAGAAACGCTGGCGGTTTTGGGATTAATGGGAATTCTTTCCGTCGGAGGCATCCTTGGATATAATTATGCAATGAAGTTGTATCAAGAAGCCGAAACCTTGGATCAGTT
>JAZNVO010000116.1:0-9509 GCA_045592885.1 Alphaproteobacteria bacterium | reverse complement strand
ACGATCCGACTTGTTTGAATGACACCTATGAAACAACAGATCAAACAGGAACCCTCATTCAAAAACCGTTATTTTTATTTATGCGTGGAAAAAAACAACGTTTTGGTGATTATGCCTTGGATAAAAGAGGATTAAACCAATTCATTTCAAACAGAAAAAAAGAATTAAAAATCAACGATATTGTTGAAGAAGCCCTTTCTTTTAATAAACCAATTGTGAAAAAAGAAGCCTATCATACCACTTTTCCCACTCTATCCGAACTTTTGGGCAGTTCAAATAAACGGGCAGCCTCATTTAAAAGCCTTGTCAAAAAATGCTTTATTCATGACAAAGTTCAAACTTTTATGAATGGGGAATTAACCCAAATCCCCGTTTTTGATTATGCCTATACCGTCAGCGGAAAAATGACCCTTTATATCAATATCAACTGTTTAGCAAGCTTTCTAAACTCCAGAAAAATTCAATTGATTCAATTTGGTTTTAAAAAAGAAAAAATTGAAAAGTTCCTTGAAAATATGAAAAAAAACCCGACAATCGTCCAATCAAAGGACTCCTCACATAAATTAAAAAGAATGATTTATCTTCAATCTCATCCGACGAACAGACAAAAAGGAGTATAAACATGTCAGTAAGCAATGAAAAAACGGCTCTTTTGCCGGTCAAAATCTTTTTAAAAAAGCTCCATATGTCAAATACGTTTTTATCCTATTTGGAGCAAAAAAAAGAAGCCGAATTTAAAGAAGAATTTGACGGACAAAATCCGTCTTTATTCACCATAAATTATAATGGGAAAAACAATATTTATTTTTATGTTGACCAAATCCCAAACTTCATCAAACGCAATTTTTTAACCGTTCAATTGTTCGGATTGAAAAAAACAACAGCTCAATCTCTTTTGTCCGGCAATCTTGATGTCCTTCAAAACACTCCTGTTTCAATGGAAAAAATTTCATTTCAAACCCCTTTCTTTACAACAAAAGATGAACGGCAAAAGCAATAAACAAAGGAAATTCAAATGGCAACAGCTGCGTATACACTAAAATTAATCAATGCAAAAAGAATGCTCTTGAGTGATTTTGAAAAAACAACAAACGGCTATATTCCGATTGCCGAGTTATATCGGTGGTTAGGTATTGACAAAGAAAGTTTCCCGCAATTAAAAGATTTCATTGTGAACAATTGCTTGGGCGACATCTATGAGTCCAATCGGCCTTGTTTTAAAATCGCATTGAACGGGAAAAACAAACCCGCTCTTTATCTTGTTGAAAAAGCTCTTGTCTGGTTTTTAAAAACATATCAATTAAAGCTTCATCAAATGGGAATTCAAAAGGAAAAGATAAACGCAACAATTGATCGTTTTACAAGCCGAAAAAAAACAGATGACACTTTTCCACTTCACCACTTACTGGGTCAATTAAAAAAAAGACCTCACCCGTTTAAATATCACACTCTATCAAGAAAAACCATTGAAGCCTTATTGCGTGACACTTATATCGACGAAACCGGTCAAGAAAAGCCATTGCTTTTTTTCACCACAATTGCAAGCAAAATGTATTTAACCGTTGAAAGAAAAAACATATCCCACTTACTTTCAAAATGGGGAAAAACATTTGAACTGGATGATGAAACAATTCAAAAATCAAGTTATTCCAATCAGTTACCCGATATAACTGATCAAATGATTGAAGTGGGTGCTTTTGCAAAAGAAAGTCTCTCAAGTGATGGCTTTATGTATTGGTTAAAAGGCATGAGTGAAACATTTTTCAAAAGTGATTTTGAAGGCAAAGATCCGTTTTTTGTAAAAGCCAAAACAGATAATATGCAAGAAGTCATCTGTCTTTATAAAGATAAAATCCCTCAATTTATTCAAAAACACAAAGCTCTTTTGTTATTGCACGGATTAAATCCGACCATTCTTAAAGAAAAAGAAGCGCCTTTGTCAAACCCCTTATTAAGACTCAATCAATTGACGCAAATTCTCGGCAAAGGAACCTTTTTTATTCCTTCTGTTAAAGAATTTATTTTAACGCATTGTATGGAAGATACTTTTGATCTGAAAACAGGACAAAACCAAACAGTTAGTGCCCCTGTTTTTCTATATTACAAACGTTTTTCATCTGAACCGACTTTATATATTTATGAACAAGCCATTCCTCTTTTTGTGAATAAACATTTCAAAGAATTGCTTCAATTAGATATGTCATTTAATACGTTAAATCATATTTTAAAAACAACCGACAATGAATTTTTGACCTCTTCAAAATTTTGGACGATTAAGGATTTTTATTTATATTCCAATTCTCCATTAAGTCTCAAAGAATTTGAATCTGTTCTGATGCAAAACAAAGAAAGGACATACTCCCTTCAACAAAAAAACACAGAAATAAGAGATTTTCCGATTATTCTTGAAACAAGTAACGAACTTACTTTGCCTAAAATTCATATATCTGCCATCAAAACAATTTTAGACAGTTTTCAATTTGATTTGAAACTTTCAACATTTGATTGCGAACGGATTTTAAAAATGGCCTCATTTGAACAAGATCCCCCTGTTTTATTGGCTAAAGAAATCGCTGAAAAAATTGATGTTCCGATGAAAAACAGCCTCAAACTAAAAAAAATGGTTGAAAGCATTCCAAACAGAAGTTTAAGTTTTGAAACGGAAAATAAAAAATATATCGTTCCTGTTTTGGGGTATTCAAAATCAAAAAGAGCCGGTTTTAAATATGGGGTGTTTGAATCTGCTTTACCCCTTCTTTTAAGCCATTTTAAAGAGCAGTTTATCGCTTTTGGTGCCAATGAAGAAAAACTCAATCAACTCATTCAAAATGAAAGAGATAATCAACCGTTTTTTATGTTCAAGAGCAAAGCGCAAAAAGTTGTGTCTCATTCAAAAAAAATTCAAAGTGACGCAAAAACAAAACAACGGGAGATATAGGTTAAAAAAGTATTTGAATTTTATAAGAATTTTCTATATAATAAACAGCAACGTTTTTTCCAGGAGAAGCCCATGCAAAAATTCATTTCCATCAGAGGCGCCAAAGAGCACAATCTCAAAAACATTGATGTTGACATTCCCAAAAATCAGTTGGTCGTGATCACGGGGCTTTCCGGTTCGGGCAAATCCTCTTTGGCTTTTGACACCATTTATGCCGAAGGCCAACGCCGTTATGTTGAAAGTTTGTCTGCTTATGCTCGTCAATTTTTGGATTTGATGAAAAAACCGGAAGTCGATTCGATCGAAGGGCTTTCTCCGGCCATTTCAATCGAACAAAAAACAACGGCTAAAAATCCCCGATCAACCGTTGGCACCATTACCGAAATTTATGATTATATGCGCCTGTTATGGGCCAGAGTCGGCACCCCCTATTCTCCCGCAACGGGTTTGCCGATTGAAGCACAAAGTGCCTCCCAAATCACCGAAACCATTTTAAAAGAAAAAGAAGGCACCCGTCTTTTAATCTTGTCTCCGGTTGTCAGAGAAAGAAAAGGCGAATATAAAAAAGAAATTGCCGATTGGCAAAAAAAGGGATTTGCCCGTCTTTTAATCAATGGCGAGATGTATCCGATTGAAGAAACGCCGGAACTGGACAAAAACAAAAAACACACAATCAGCATTGTCATCGACCGATTGGTTATTAAAGAAGGAATTGAAAGCCGGTTGGCACAATCTGTTGAAAAAGCTCTCTTGCTTTCAGAAGGCCTCATCATCGTTCAAAACAACGACACAAAGGAAGAAAAACTTTTCAGTGAAAAATTTTCCTGTCCCGTCAGCGGATTCACCATCAAAGATTTGGAACCCGCCCTCTTTTCTTTTAACAATCCGCAGGGCGCCTGCCCCACCTGTGCCGGTCTCGGGTTCAAACTTTATATCGATCCCGAAAAAGTGATCCCCGATCCGTTCAAATCCATCAAACAAGGGGCAATCAAACCATGGAGCAACGGCAATGGTGAAATGTTTCAATGGTATGATACCATTTTAAAGCAAATGCTCACAACCGTTCAAGTGGATATTGATACACCTTGGGTGAAATTGCCGGAGGCTGTTAAACAAGGCATTTTATACGGTATGAAAGGGAAAATTCGACCGTTTGAAGGCGTGATTCCCAATATGGAACGCCGTTTTATGGAAACAAGCTCGGACTGGATGCGCGAAGAACTTTCAAAATATCAATCAAATTCCGTTTGCGAACACTGTCATGGACATCGCTTACGCCCCGAAGCTTTGTGTGTTAAAATCGGTGGAAAAAACATCTCTGAAGCCACACATACCTCCATTCAAGAAGCCAAAGAATGGTTTTCAAAAATTCATGAAACACTCACCCCGCAAAAAC
Source organism: Alphaproteobacteria bacterium (assembly GCA_045592885.1). Classification (GTDB taxonomy): domain Bacteria; phylum Pseudomonadota; class Alphaproteobacteria; order CAAHEQ01; family UBA3637; genus RGIG4140. Next base: position 5,175 of record JAZNVO010000116.1, on the reverse strand, counting down.
AAAGTATTGCCTCGCGTATCTTAAAAGAAATCAACGATCGACTTTCTTTTTTAAACAATGTCGGTCTCGGATATCTGTCTCTTGACCGAATGAGTGGCACCCTTTCCGGCGGTGAATCACAACGCATTCGATTAGCAAGTCAAATCGGTTCCGGATTAACGGGCGTTCTTTACGTGTTGGATGAACCCTCTATCGGTCTTCACCAACGTGATAATGACAAGTTATTGGAAACACTCATTCATTTAAAAAATCTCGGCAACACCGTCATTGTGGTTGAACATGATGAAGATGCCATCAAAACCGCCGATTATGTGCTTGATATCGGGCCGGAAGCCGGCAGACACGGCGGTCATATCGTTGCCCAAGGAACTCCAAAAGATATTATGGACAATCCCATTTCAACAACCGGTCAATTTTTGTCCGGCATGAGAAAAATCATCATTCCGAAAACAAGACGCAAAGGAAATGGCAAATTCATTGAAATTCAAGGGGCCCGTGTTAACAACCTTAAAAACGTTGATGTTAAAATTCCACTCGGAACATTCACATGTGTCACGGGAGTTTCAGGCGGTGGGAAATCCTCTTTAGTGATTGAAACACTTTATAAAGGCCTTAACAAACTCATCAACCATTCGGGGGACACACCGGGGCCATATACCCGCATTCAAGGCATGGGTTACATTGACAAAATCATTGATATCGATCAAAGTCCGATTGGCAGAACACCTCGATCTAATCCGGCAACTTATACCGGTATGTTTTCAACCATCAGAGATTGGTTTGCCGGCCTTCCGGAAGCAAAAATGCGCGGATATAAAGCCGGACGGTTTTCTTTTAATGTAAAAGGCGGACGATGTGAATCTTGTTCAGGGGACGGCGTCATTAAAATTGAAATGCACTTTTTGCCGGATGTTTATGTCGCCTGTGACACCTGTAAAGGTAAACGATATAACAAAGAAACACTTGAAATCACTTATAAAGACAAATCCATTGCTGATGTTCTTGATATGACGGTGGATGAAGCAGCTGAATTTTTTGACCATATCCCCAGTATCAAAGATAAATGTGCTTTGTTAAAAAAAGTGGGGCTTGGATATATCTCACTTGGCCAATCGGCTGTCACCCTCTCGGGCGGAGAAGCACAGCGGATCAAGCTTTCAAAAGAATTATCAAGAAAAAGCACCGGCAAAACTCTTTATATTTTGGATGAACCGACAACCGGTCTTCATTTTGCTGATGTTCAAAAACTTTTGGAAGTGTTGCATGCATTGGTGGAACAAGGCAACACCGTTGTTGTGATTGAACACAACCTTGACGTGATAAAAACAGCGGATTTTATCATTGATATGGGTCCTGAAGGTGGTGACGGCGGGGGTGAAGTTGTTGCAACCGGCACACCGGAAGAAGTGGCCGAATGTGAAAAAAGCTATACCGGCAAATATCTTAAAAAGATTTTAAACAAAGGATAAGTATATATGTTATTTATCCGTTGATTTTAATTTATTTTTAATGTATTTTAAATCAAATCGAATTTAAGTTTAATTTTTATTTAACAGGAAAGAAAAGTTATGAAATATTCAAAAAGCATTGATGAAAAATGGCAAAAGAAGTGGGCTGAAGAAGAATTATATCGTTTTGATGAATCCAAAATGGATAAAAAACTTTATTGTTTGGAAATGTTTTCATATCCGTCTGCAGCCAACCTTCATTGCGGTCATTGGTATAACTATGGCGTAACGGACACTTGGGCCCGTTTCAAAAAAATGCAAGGATTCAATGTGTTTCACCCGCAAGGCTTTGATGCCTTTGGTTTGCCGGCTGAAAACTATGCCATCAAAACGGGTATTCATCCAAAAGATTCAACAAATGCCTGCATCAAGACAATGCTCGAACAATATCAAAATTTGGGGGGCAGTTATGATTTGAATTATTTTCTTTCCACCTGTGATGAAGAATATTATAAATGGACACAATGGATTTTTGTGAAACTTTATGAAAAAGGCTTGGCCTATCAAAAAGAAGCACCGGTAAACTGGTGCCCGAGCTGTCAAACGGTTTTGGCCAATGAACAAGTGATTGACGGCAAATGCGAACGGTGTAAATCAGAAGTTTCTCAACGCAAAATGAAACAATGGTTTTTCAAAATTACCGATTATGCCGAAGAACTTTTAAAAGATATTGATGGATTGGATTGGCCTGAAAAAACAAAGAAAATTCAAAAAAACTGGATTGGAAAATCCACCGGTTCTTTGTTAACATTTGAAATTGATAACGGGCTTAAATTAGATGCTTTCACAACCAGAGCCGACACGTTATTCGGGTTAAGCTATGTTGTGATTGCACCGGAACATGAAGCCGTTCGTTCATTGACAAAACCGGAACAAAAAGAAGCCGTTGAAGAATATTTGGCTCAAGCTGCCAAAGTCAAAGAAATCGATCGTTTATCTACGGAACGGGAACGCACCGGCGTTTTCACCGGTTCTTATGCCACCAATCCGGTCAATGGCGAAAAAGTCCCCGTTTGGGTGGCTGATTACGTCATTGCCAGTTATGGAACCGGTTTTGTGATGGCTGTGCCGGCGCATGATGAACGTGATTTTGACTTTGCAAGCAAATATAACTTGCCGATTAAACGTGTGATTAATGACAAAAACAATGAACCACAACCCCTTCCCTTTTGTGAACACGGGATTTTAACAGACAGTGCCGAATTCACCGGTCTTTCAACAAAAGACGCCATTCTCGGCATTGTTGAAAAACTTTCAAAAGAAGGAAAAGGAAAACTCACAACCATGTTCCGGTTGCGTGATTGGCTCATTTCAAGACAACGTTATTGGGGGGCTCCGATTCCAATCATTCATTGCGAAAAATGTGGAACCGTTGCTGTTCCGGAAAAAGATTTGCCGGTCAAATTGCCATATAACGTTGAATTCAAACCGGATGGCAAATCTCCATTGGCAAGATCTGAAGAATTCATGAACACAGTTTGCCCAAAATGTGGTGGAAAAGCCCACCGCGATCCGGACACAATGGATACATTCGTTGATTCTTCTTGGTATTTTTTGCGTTTCCCTGACAATAAAAACAACCAAGCTGCTTTTGACACGGCAAAAATCAATCAAATGTTGCCGGTCGATAAATATGTCGGCGGGCAAGAACATGCCACCATGCACTTGCTCTATGCCAGATTTTTCACAAAAGCTTTGCGCGATATGGGCTATTTGAACGTTGATGAACCGTTTAAATCATTGGTTCATCAGGGCATGATTTTGGGTCCGGACGGCCAAAAAATGAGCAAATCCAAAGGCAACACTATCAATCCGGACGGATATATTCAAAAATACGGCTCTGATGTGTTAAGAATGTATCTTGAATTTGCTTTTGCTTATACCGAAGGCGGTCCGTGGAGCGATGCCGGTATCGAAGCCATTGCAAGGTTCACAAAACGAATTGAAGCCTTGTTTGATAAATATGAAGAAACAAATGATACCTCAAGCGACATGGGCAAAGCAGAAAAAGATTTGAACTATGTGCGTCATGCATCCATTAAAGCAATTACCCATGATATTGATTTGTTCCAGTTCAATACGTCATTGGCTCGCATTATGGAATATTTGAACGCACTCAATCAATATATGCAAGGCCCGATTAACAAAGCTTTCTTAAAAGAATGTTTGGAATCGTTTGTAACAGTTTTGGCACCTTTTGCCCCGCATTTTAGTGAAGAGCTTTGGGAATCTTTGGGACATACATCCTCTGTTTTCAAAGAACAATGGCCAACCTTTGATGAAACCGTTTTGGCAAACAAAGATAAAGTCATTGTTGTCCAAGTGAACGGCAAAATCCGAGCAAAACTTGAAGTTTCACCGGATACGGACAAAGCAACCATTGAACAAATGGCCTTAAAAGAAGTCACAAGTTACACAGACGGCCATGAGATTTTAAAAACAATCTATGTGCCAAACAAATTGGTCAGCATTGTGATTAAGTAAAAAAAACATGTAAAAGAAACGCCCCGTTTTGGTCATCTTAACGGGGTTTTTTTCATCTTAAAGATATTCATTTAAAACATAAACCTTAAACCGGCATAAGTTTCAACAGTGTCAAACGACAGTTCTTTTTCTTGATTTTCAAGTTCAACATCCCCTAAATCAACATATTTCATCCCAACATCAACCGCCAGATTTCTGTTCAAATAAAAACCAACCCCTGCCCCGGCATTCCAAGCAAAATTTGATCCGGAAATATTTTCTTGTTCATATGTCACATCATGGCGCGCCACACCGATACCTGCCATAATATAAGGGCGCACATAATAAGACAGTTGCAAATCAACATATCCATTCACCATCACCCGGTTAAATTTGGCATTCATAACATCATCATAACGATTTTTTTCAATATCCGCTTCGGTAATATGCGTATATTCCACTTCTGCGCGAAACGGACCGGATGACAAACCCAAAGCCACTCCAGGGGCAAATCCGGCATCATGATGATCATTCACGTCTGTTTCACGCACATCACTCAACCCCACTCTGGGTGCGATATATCCTTTGGGCGATGCACCGGCTGAAACGGAAAAAAGAATAACAGATGTAAATAAAATTAATTTTTTCATAAAACCCTCCAATAAAACGCAAATATTATATCACAAAATCAAGAATTTGTCAAGAAAATGAAAAAAAGGTATTGACAAGAGAAAAGAAAAAGAGTAAAAAAGATACACTTTAAGATCGAAACGTAGCTCAGCCTGGTAGAGCACTACGTTCGGGACGTAGGGGCCGGAGGTTCGAATCCTCTCGTTTCGACCAGTTATAAAAAAGACCGCCATTTGGCGGTTTTTTTATAACTAATCGACGAGGGATTAGAACCGACGCAGGAGGTTCGGGGCTTTAGCCAATGTCGAGCTTTTGCGAGACAGCCCCTTGTGGGTGAGTGCCGTATGGCACGAATAATCCTCTCGTTTCGCAGAGTTTAAAAAGACCGCCATTTGGCGGTTTTTTTTATAACTCATCGGATATGAGGGGACGCGAACCTCCGGAGAAAGGAGGTTCAACCGCCGAAAAAAGGCGGACGGGAGAACGCCGGTTTTGTGTAACAAAATTTTTCAAGGACAGCGAAGGCGAAGCCATAGCAAAATCCTCTCGTTTCGCAGAGTTTAAAAAGACCGCC
>JAZNVO010000115.1:0-4255 GCA_045592885.1 Alphaproteobacteria bacterium | reverse complement strand
CAAATAGAACCAAAATCCAAAAACACCCGCCAAAAATACCAAGCCTTTTATCAAATTTTGGAGTGGTAATGTTTTTTCAATCCAATATTTTTGATACATCAAAATAAAAAAGAAACCTGAAATAATCGGCAAAAAGTATGGACATGTCAAAATGGCAAATGAATACAAAACCCCCATCCAAATCCATTCTTTTTTTGTTAACCTGTTATTCAAATAAATGAGCAACGTGAATAACACGATGAAGTGACACATTAAGTTAATATGCACAAAAACACGTGTCATCATAATCGGTGCTGAAACAAAGAATAATGAGCCTACAACAATATAAAACTTATTTTTAAAGGCATGTCTGAAAATCAAGACCGAGGCAATGGCTTGCAAAATATAGCAAAAGAACATCCAAACGCCAACGAATTGAACTTCCGGAGACATTCCAAATGCTTTGTGAAACACTTTAAAAATCAAAGACATTAAAGGTGAACCATCTGTTCCGTGAACAGAAATACCATACGGATATGCCAAATTCGTATGTGTAAAAATCGGCCAACGCCATTCATCCATGCGATAAAAAACGCTACCCAAATAAGAGACGGTAAAATCACCTCCCTTAACAACGAAATCTAAATTATATATATTTAAAGACAGCAACCCGAACAAATATAAATATGCACAAATGGTGATACCAACCGTCACCAAAATATCCAAATTACATTTGACAAAACCGTCTTTAGCAAAAAGTTTTTTAAGCATTTTCACCTCTATCTTACTGTTTTGTTATTGTTGTTTTTTGAACAATATATTTCGGACGTTTTTTTGTTTCCATAAAAATCATTCCGATATATTCGCCAATAATTCCCATCATAAACAGCTGAACACCTCCCAAAACAAGCACAACACTCATTAAAGACGCCCAACCGGTTATTACAGAACCGACAAAAAGCTTTTGATACAACACATAAGCTGTAAAAAGACCGCCAAAAAGTGCTATCAAAAGGCCCAAATAAATTGCCAAACGCAACGGTTTGACACTGAACGATGTTGCCCCTAAAACGGCAAAAGCAAACATTTTTCTCAATGTATAAGAACTTTGGCCGGCAAATCGTTTTTCAGCCGTATAAGGAATTGCTTTTTGTTTAAATCCCATCCAAAAAACCATTCCACGTAAAAACAAATTATTTTCTTTCAATGAAGAAACAACTTTACAAACCTTTTTATCCAACAATCTGAAATCAGCCGATCCGCGGGGGAGATATAACCCTGAAAAAAAGGAAAAAACTTTATAAAAGAGATTGGATGAGATTTTTTTAAATGCAGAAACGTTTTGTGTGTCTTTTCGAATGGTATAAACAATATCAAATCCCTGTTGCCATTCTTTGACCATTTCCTCAATCAATTCAGGTGGATGTTGCAAATCTCCATCCATTGAAATCACACAGTCCCCCGTTGCATAATCAATGCCGGCTCTCAAAGCATATTGATGCCCGAAATTACGGGAAAAAGAGATATAATGTATGTTTTCATTTTTCAAATGAAGTTCTTCTAAATTTTTTAGCGTGGCATCCTTACTGCCATCATCAACAAAAATAACTTCATATGCAGGATACTTCTCCAATATCGGCAACAATCTTGCCAATAATGGGAAAATATTTTCAGCTTCATTATAGGCCGGTATAACAACAGATACTTTAAATTCTTTCATTTTCTCCCTATCCTTTTATGCCACTTTAACTGATTTTATTCCAATTGTAAATAAAAAAAACGACGCTTTAAAAGAAAAAGCGCCGTTTTGAAAGCTTAAAAATTATGCTTTCAGGCATTCTGCTGATTTTTCAGCATTAAATTTAATCCATTTTTCATCTGCTTCATCAGAAGATGAAATAGCTCCTTGCGGACATTCAGAAATACAAACACCGCAATCAATACATTCATCCGGATTTACAACAACTTGTGTTCCGGCATCATGAAAAGCACCGACCGGACAGACTTCTACACATGTTTTACACAAAACACATGAATCATTTACAACTGAAGGCATATTATTCTCCTTAATTTAAAATAAAACACGCACACATCATACAGATGATTTTTTTTTAAAGCAAGCATTTTTATATAAAAAAATCATCTTGACGAAAAATAAAATTATCAATACACTTAAACCAATACAAAAGGAGATGATAAATGAAAATTTGTTACAAAATGGGAGAAAAAGATCAGCGTCCTTGGGGCGAATGGGAAACAATTGATGTTGGGGAAACATATATTGTTAAACGTATAACAGTTCACCCCGGTGGAAAACTATCACTTCAAAAGCACAACTATCGAAATGAACATTGGATTATTGTTCAAGGAAAAGCTTTTGTAACTTTGGGTGAAGAACAAAAAATATATCAGGAAAACGATCATATTTTTATCCCTGTTAAAACAACTCATCGTGTCGAAAACAAAGAAACCAGCAATTTGATTTTCATTGAAATTCAAACCGGTGATATTTTAGACGAAAAGGATATCATTCGATTAGACGACAAATATAACCGAATATAAATTTTATAAATCCGGCTTTAAATCACTGGGAATCTTCCAAAAAGTTTCCCCCTCTTTTATTGGGACATACAACACATTATAATTTGTTATCATAAATCCCAATGGATTTATAAGCTTATATGCTTTTGATGCCTCTGGCATATTTCTATACCGAGCTCGAATATAAACCCGATAACGAAGTCGTCTGGATGTATGTTTCACCTTACAAGATATACACTCTTTTGAATTATCAAAACAACTGCAAACCGGCTCATATTCATCCGGCACCGGCATATCAAATGTATCAAATACAGCTTCCCACAATGTTGCATTTATCTTTTTCAATTCATACAAATGCACATCTCGAACAAAACCATTTGTTTTTGATTCTTGTAATAAATCATAACCCTTCACCTGAAACGGGGCATAGACATTTTTTCTGTCCGAATAAATTGATACCGGCCCACTTGGCCCCCATCTATTTTTCATAACAGAGTCATTCCATGCAATACTATGCCGATTATAAATATAATTTCTTAGAATAGATTCAGCAAACAAATCAAGTGCAAAAATCCGCTTTTCCGTATATTCAGCAGGGATTAAAACCTGTCTTGACGAATCAATAGAATATAAATTTACAGCCCGTCGATTTGCGATATTTACATCAATCCGATCCGCATAGTAAACAAAACCGCCGGCAACTAAAATCATTACCGCTAAATTAAAAAAAATGCATAACGCCAATAATCTGGATGTTTTCAAATAACGCCGTTCCGGTAAAGCATACACCTGCATCTGTTCCGGGTACTTTCCCAATACATCCGGTGAATCTTCTTTATCATTATTTAAAAAGAAATTTAAAATCCCCATTGTCCCCTCTATTTTTTTATCTTTTTTTAAGAATAAAGAAATAAAAAAAATAAATCAAGTCTTTAAAAAAAATCTTTCAACATTTTAACTGATTCAAAACTTCTACCGCATCATAATCTTCAAGTATCAAAGGGCTTTCAGCCAAAATGTTATGATATTCTTGAATTTCCTCCTCAGAAACAATTGTTTTCATTTTTAAATTTTTCAAAATATCTTTTATTTTTTCAAATCGCATAAAACTTTTATCATTTAAAACAGGAGCCGTTTTTAAAACCTCTTCAAGACCGTCTGCCTTTCCCATACAATAACAAATAGCATCACACCCTGCTTCAATTGAAAGAGCTGTTTTTTCAGCCAAACTTCCTTTTAATGCTTTCATGTCAATAGCATCCGATATCAAAAATCCATCAAATCCTATTTCTTTTCGTATAACACTGTCAATCGCCTTTTTGGATTGCGTTATCGGTTTATTGTCAATTTGCGGAAGCAAAATATGAGCCGTCATCATGACCGATGCTTCACTTGAAAGCACTTTAAACGGATAAAAATCTTTTTTTAAATCTGAAACAGAACAATGAATAACAGGTAAAGAAAGATGCGGATCAGTTTCGGCTCGCCCATGTCCAGGAACATGTTTTAAACAAGCAACAATTCCGTTTTGATGGTATGTCTGCAACATTTCAGAAGCAAACAACATAACTTTTTTTTCATCTTCTGAAAAACATCTGGATTTCAAAACTGAACCCGTTTGTTCATATAATACATCCACACAAGGGGCATAATTCAAATTAATTCCAACAGTCTTCAATTCTTCAGAAATCAAAAGCGAATGAAGATAGGACATTCGTTTTGCTTTTTTTATATC
>JAZNVO010000114.1:0-3788 GCA_045592885.1 Alphaproteobacteria bacterium | reverse complement strand
GCATAACCCAAGTGTGTTTCCAAAATCTGACCAACATTCATACGAGATGGAACACCAAGCGGATTCAAAACAATATCCATTGGTCTGCCTTCTTCTGTGTATGGCATATCTTCGATCGGTAACACACGGGAAACCACACCTTTGTTTCCATGACGACCGGACATTTTATCACCCGGTTGCAATTTGCGTTTTGTTGCGATGAACACTTTGACCTTTTTCAATTCACCGGCCATCATTTCATCACCGCGTTGCAATTTTTCGACACGATTTTCGAATTTTTCTTGCAATTCTTTTTCTGCTTGATTAAGTGTTTCAATCAATTCCTCAACTTGAGTCATTGCCGTATCATCAGCAATACTGATGCGACGCAAATTATAATTTGCAACATCTTTCAAGTTTTCTTCTGTCAAAACAGTGCCGGATTTGAATCCTTCAGCTTTAGCGACTTTTTGACCGATTAAAATTGAACGAATCCGATCATAGAATGATTTCTGCAAAATTGCTTTTTCATCATCTCTATCTTTTGCTAAACGGCTGATTTCAGCTTGTTCAATTGCCAAAGCACGTTCATCTTTTTCAATACCCCTACGAGTAAAGACACGAACATCAATAACCGTTCCGAAAACCCCCGGTGGAACACGCAAAGAAGAATCTCTGACATCAGCTGCTTTTTCACCAAAGATTGTGCGCAACAATTTTTCTTCTGGTGTCATAATCGTTTCACCTTTTGGTGTCACTTTACCAACCAAAATATCTCCAGCTTTAACTTCAGCCCCAATGTAAACAATACCCGTTTCATCAAGATTTTTAAGACCTTCTTCACCGACATTTGGGATGTCTCTCGTGATTTCTTCTTGACCCAATTTTGTATCACGGGCAACAACTTCAAATTCTTCCAAGTGAATGGAGGTGAAAACGTCATCACGAGCGATTCTTTCTGAAATCAAGATAGAGTCTTCATAGTTGTATCCATTCCACGGCATAAAGGCAACAAACACATTACGACCCAAAGCCAATTCACCCAATTGTGTACAAGGACCGTCAGCAATGATATCACCTTTACGAACAATTTCCCCTGTTTTAACAAGAGGTTGTTGTGTCATACAAGTTCCTTGGTTTGAACGTTGGAATTTTGCTAATGTATAAATATCAACGCCGGCACTTGTTGTTGTCAATTCATCTGTTGCTTGAATAACAATACGAGATGAATCAACTTGGGTAACAATACCGGAACGTTTTGCTGTAATAGCCGCTTTTGAATCCTTAGCAACAACAGCTTCCATACCAGTTCCGACAAGTGGAGCTTCTACTTTCAACAACGGCACACCTTGTTTTTGCATGTTTGAACCCATCAAAGCACGGTTAGCGTCATCGTTTTCCAAGAACGGAATAAGAGAAGCCGCAACCGAAACAACTTGTTTCGGAGAAACATCAATCATATCAATTTCACTTGGTTTAGCTTGCAAGACTTCCCCGGCTCTACGAGCTGTGACAAATTCTTCCAAAAATTCACCTTGTTCATTTAATTTCGCATTGGCTTGAGCAATTGTATATTTTGCTTCTTCCATAGCTGACAAATAAACAACATCTGAAGAAACTTTGCCGTCGATAACTTTTCTATACGGACTTTCAATAAAACCGTATTTATTGACTTTTGCATAGCTTGCCAATGAGTTAATCAACCCAATATTTTGCCCTTCCGGTGATTCAATCGGACAAATACGACCATAGTGTGTCGGATGAACGTCACGAACTTCCATACCGGCTCTATCACGTGTCAAACCACCCGGTCCTAATGCAGACAAACGACGTTTGTGTGTAATTTCCGAAAGCGGGTTATTTTGATCCATAAATTGAGATAATTGTGAGGAAGCAAAGAACTCACGAACAGCTGCAGAAAGCGGTTTTGCATTGATCAAGTCATATGGCATCACTGAATCAATTTCACTGGATGTCATCCGTTCACGAATCATTCTTTCCATACGAAGCAAACCAAGACGATATTGGTTTTCCATTAATTCGCCAACTGAACGAACACGACGATTGCCAAGGTTGTCAATATCATCAATTTGACCTTTTCCGTCTTTTAATTCAACCAATGTTTTTAAGATTCTCAAAATATCATCTTTTCTCAAAACACGAACAGAATCGGGAACTTCTTCAGTATCAATTCCCAATCTTAAATTCATTTTTACACGACCGACTGATGATAAATCATATCTTTCCAAATCAAAGAACATACTGCGGAACAAGGCATCAGCTGTTTCAACAACCGGCAATTCCCCTGGACGCATGATTTTATAAATATCGATTAATGATTCTTCACGTGTTGTATTTTTATCAGCAACTAATGTATTGCGGATATATGGTCCAACGTTTACATAGTCAATGTGCAAAACGGGGATTTCTTTGATTTTGAGTTCATTGATTTTTGCAACATCGTCTTCTGTGATTTCATCACCGGCTTCCATCACAACTTCGCCAGTTTTTTCATCAACAAAATCAACAGCGACAAAACGACCATACAATTCGGATGCCGGAACAACATATTCTTCCAATCCTTCTCTTTGAAGTTTGTTGGCTTTACCCATATTGATTTTTTCACCGGCTTTCATCAATACTTCGCCAGTTTTAGCATTAATCAAATCATGGGTTAATTTCACACCTTTCATTTGAGCCGGAACAAATGCTGTTTTCCAACCTTTTTTGTCTTTTTTAAACAACGTTGTTTCATAAAAATAGTTCAAAATTTCTTCTTTGCCCATTCCGAAAACTTCATCAGAAGACAATTCAACACCTTGAGCTCTTTGAGCTTCTGTTTCGGCACTATCTAATGCATAAAGAAGTGAAGAAACAGGTAATTTACGACGACGATCAATACGAACATATAACAAATCTTTTGCATCAAATTCAAAATCAATCCATGAACCTCTATATGGAATGATACGAGCTGCAAATAAATATTTGCCGGATGAATGTGTTTCACCATTATCGTGATCAAAGAAAACACCCGGTGAACGATGCATTTGAGAAACAACAACACGTTCCGTTCCATTTACAATAAATGTTCCTTTTTCCGTCATTAAAGGCAAATCGCCCATATAAACGTCTTGTTCTTTGATGTCGCGAATAGAACGAGCACCCGTCACAGCATCAACATCCCAAACAACCAAACGCAAAGTGGCACGAACAGGAGCCGAAAACGTTAAACTCCGTTTCAAACATTCATCAACATCAAATTTCGGCGCATCTAATTCATACTTGATAAACTCCAAATCTCCACGACCGCCAAAATCATGAATTGGAAAAACTGATTTAAAAACTTCTTGTAAGCCCGTATCAGTTCTTTTATCAACAGGAACACCCCATTGCAAAAATTCTTTATAAGAACTTGTTTGAACATCAATAAGATTCGGCATTTCAACAACAGCTTCAATCTTACCAAAATTCTTACGAACTCTTCTACGATTGATTTCGGATTTTATCATGTGTACTTTTCCCCATTATCTAATATAAACTTTCCGATTAACAGAATCGGAACCGATCTACTCAAGACCTATCCATTTTACAAACAAACCAACAAAAACCCATAAAATCAGAAAAAAGGCTCAGGCAATTCTTCATATTGCCAGCCTCTTTATTTATTGTTTTTATAAGTTTTTTTTCGTTCTTTTTCATAAAATTGATAGGTCCTAAGTTAATGCAATCCTTTTGACTTCAAGAGGGTCAACGCCGATTTTCATCTAGCGTGACCCACTTTTAGTCTTGTTAAAGTTTAAATTATTTCA
>JAZNVO010000113.1:0-3150 GCA_045592885.1 Alphaproteobacteria bacterium | reverse complement strand
GTTGTTGTTCCCCGCCGGAAAGTTCACCGGAACGGGGTTTTAACCGATGTTTCAAGCCAACCAGATCCAACAACTCTTCGGCTCTTTTCTTGGCTTCTTTTTCTTTTTTCCCATTAATCAGTTGCGGTAACATCACATTTTCAAGCGCGTTAAAATCCGGCAATAACAAATGATATTGATAAACAAAACCAATATGGTTGCGCCGTAACAAAGTTCTTTCCGCATCAGAAGCAGAAGAAACATCTTTTCCTTGAATAAATATCTGACCGCCACTGGGTGTATCCAAAAGACCGGTGATATGTAAAAGCGTTGATTTGCCGGAGCCGGATGGTCCCACCAATGCCGTAATCTCGCCTTGTTTTAAAGCAAAATTTACATCTTTTAAAACTTCTAAACGAGTTTCTTTTTTGCCATAAAAACGGCTGATACTCACCAATTCAATTGCCGGATGATTATTCATATCTTAACGCCTCCACCGGATCTGTTTTACTTGCTTTATAGGAAGGATAAAGTGTTGACAATAAAGATAAAACAAGGCTCATTAAAACAACCATCAGCACTTCACCCATCTCAACTTTGGCCGGCAATTTTGAAAGGAAATAAATTTCAGCCGAAAAAAGTTCTTTACCGGATAACCCTTCCAAAAATTCTTTAATCGCATCAATGTTTTCGCAAAAAAGAAGACCCAGTCCAAACCCGGCAAAAGTGCCGACCACACCGATTGTCAGCCCACTCATTAAAAAGATTCGTTGAACAGCCCCTCTGCTCATCCCCATCGTTCTTAAAACAGCGATATCTTTTGTTTTATCCTGCACCAACATAATCAAACCTGAAATCATATTGAATGCGGCCACAACAATAATCAATGTCAAAATCAAAAACATCACGTTTCGTTCCACTTCAATGGCATTGAAAAAGGCTTGATTCGTATAACGCCAATCATGAATTTGAGCATCCCGACCGATTGATGAAAAAGCTTCATTGGCGATTTTTTCATAATCTGCCCCTTTGGTGGTGAACACCTCTAAATGAGAGACTTTATCGCCCGTCACAAAAAACTTTTTCGCCTCTTCTAAAGGCATAAACAAAAAGTTGGCATCATATTCACTCATACCGCTGTCAAATACACCTAAAACGGTATAGGCCTTCATTTTCGGAATCGTGCCAAAGGCCGTTATATTTCCCTTTGGTGAAACAAGTGAAACCGTATCCCCGGGTCTTAATCCCAATCGACGAGCCAAGCGATAACCTAAAATAACCTGACTATCCATAAATTCTTCAAGATCAATACCTTTATAAGATCCCCCCAGCAAATCACGTTTTTGAAAATCTTGTTTTGTCATGCCACGCACCATCACACCCGCTGAAGAAGCTTCGGATGAAATCATCACCTGTCCGTCCACAACGGGAACAACATGCACAACATCTTTGATTTTTTGCATAACGGCAACTTTTTCTTCCCCGTTTTCAAGGAAAGGACCAAAGGCAGGATAAACACCCAACTGACCGTTAATTCCCAAAACTCTTGAGAGTAGTTCTTCTTTAAACCCGTTCATCACGCTCATCACAATGATTAAGGTCGCCACCCCCAACATAATCCCCAAAAAAGAAAATCCGGCAATAACGGACACGAACCCTGTTCTTTTTCTGGATTTCAAATAGCGAAACGCCAACATTCTTTCTGTTTTTGAAAACATCTTTGATCCTTTTTATAATAAAACAAAAAAAAATTACCCGAGTTCAACAAAAAAAGCAAGCAAAAAAAGGCTCTTTTTATTCCTTTTCTCTCAACACGTCATAAAGCGGATAAACATACCTTATTTTCTCATGCGTTTTTATTTTTAACGGCTTCAAGGGAATGGCATTTTGAATTTTAAAATTAAAAGAAACAAAATTAAGATCGGCAAATAAATAATCAATTCGCTCCATTTCAATTCCTCTTTGTTCTTTTAAATAATGAGAAAAAACAGAAGCCAGATTAGAAGAAATATATCGTTTTAACTCTTCATCCGGTGCATACGGATATTCCCTGTTATGTATATATTTGGAACGAGGAGAAAAATTTTCATCCCATTCAACCGGAAAATCGGATTTATCCTCTTCCTCCAAATACTTCAAAAATAAACGGCTCATAAAAAAATGAAGACGCATGGCTTTGGGATTCAAGGCCAATACGGAGGGACGCTCGCCCCCTTTTGCCGGATACTTATATAAGAAAAGCATACTGACATTATATGGTTTTTTCTTACAAACCATATCAAATGTAAACGGCATTTCCAAATGATGGTATTCTGTTTTATGGATTCTTTTAGGCATTTTGGATCCTTTATATAAAAAAAAATACAGCAAAATTCTTTTTTTTACAATAAATTTCTTTGTAACTTAAAAAAAAATGATATAATGAACTATGCGCATTTTAATCACATTATTATTTTTTGTTTTTTCTTTTAATTCAATTTGTTACGCCAAAACATTTTATGGCGATGCCGATTCGAGGGCTTACCGTGTCCCCGAAAAGTATTTTTCGGATCTTGATAAATTAACGGATTATCTTGTTGCGCCTTATAAAAAAAATGATGAACTGAAAGCAAGAGTTTTGTTTGCCTTTATCGTCTATCACATTCAATATGATATGTATGAATATGAATCAAGCTATGAATGGGAAAGAAGCAAGGCTCCCGTCAAATCGCAAAAAGATGCCGAAAACAAATATACCAATTTCAAACAAACCCCTTATGACACTTTTAATAAAAGAAGCGGTGTGTGCCGTCATTTAACAAGTCTTTTTGTTCACATGGCCAACAGAGCCAACTTAAAAGCAGTTGAAATTGTCGGCCTTTCCGGCAAAATACCACATGCTTGGAACGGCGTTAAAATCAAAGACAAATGGTATCTTTTGGATATAACTTGGGCCGGCAACGGGCGTTCTTTTCAAGGACTTAAAAATGATAAAGGTTATAAAAGAGCCATGGAAGTCAGGGATAAAAAAATCAAAAACAATCGCATCAAAAATTCAAAGAAAATACATAACGAATGGTTTTTAAGTAATCCGGAAAAATTTTATAAAACCCATAAGCCTTATGACCTTAAATGGACACTTATTCCGAAATATCAAAAAAACGCTTCCGGAAAACTTCCTTAAGTATAGAT
>JAZNVO010000112.1:0-18502 GCA_045592885.1 Alphaproteobacteria bacterium | reverse complement strand
GAGCGTAGCGAATAAATCCCACCCCCTTTAACCTAAATAAAAAGAGCACCTATTTTGGGTGCTTTTTTTATTTATCGTGGGGCGTGCGAGGTTGAAGCGCACGACCGACAAGGACTATCCTATTTTTTTATTTTTTATCTTTTTTATTAACAAATAAATCCCTCTTCCAAAAAGCAAGATCCCAATAAACGAGAATCCAAATAGAAATGCCATTCTTTCAAAACTTAAAGAAGAATCAACGGAAAGACACTTACAAGAAACTTTGTCAAAAACACCACTATTTCTAGGAACAGAGAAAACCGAAATATCGCCACAACAAATCTCCACAATAATTTCTCTTTGAAGAAGAAAAACTGAAAGAGGAATTACAATACATATAATCAGCAAACAAAAATAAAACCATAATCTTCTGTTTTTCATTTAAGATCCTTTTTTTTATCAAAAAACAATTAAAATAGCTAAAAGAAAGCCCCTACAAAATGTTGGGGCAATCTTTTTTATCAAAGAATTAGAAGATCCCTTTAACAGAATCAATCAAACCTTCAGATGATTTTTTAGCATCATCCACAAGTTTATTAACACCTTCAATTGTTTTTTGAGCGGATTGTTTTATCAAATCTTCAACCCCTTTCGCTGTAGCTTTGATACTTTCAACAGAAATCAAGTCAAAGATATAAACAACAATATCTTGGATTGTTTGTTTTTTCCCTTTTTCTCCAATATTTTTTTGTTGAATATTCGGCAAAGGAACTTCTACTGTTTGTTCTAAAAAGCCTAACGTTAATGACGAATTATTCACTTGCAAATCTTTGATCACAACTGTTTTTGCGCTTGTTTTGTCAGATTGAGCTGAATTTTCTGTTTTTGCTGTTGTTTTTTCTTGGGCTGATTTATTTAAAAATGAATCAACATTATTTTTAATTGTCGTCAAATTTGAAACAACTTGTCCATTTTTATAATCAGCTTCCGCAGACACATGCGTTCCATCAATTAAAATCTGATCAATGATAATTTTATCATGCAATAACGTTGTCGGTCTAAACACAACTTTTACTTGTTTAACAGAAAAAACATCCGGTGATTTATATCCTTTCGGATTCCCGATTGAAAGACCATTCAATGCAACCTCTCCTTTAGAAAGAGATAAGTCCAGTCCTCCTAAACTTGCAGACGTTTGAGTGACCTGTGGCACATATGTTTCAACCACTTTTTTTGCAATTTCGCCGGCATAAAAATATACACCAACAATCGCCAAAATAAGAATAACAATTATTGTTATTAATGCTTTTAATAAAAATTTAAACATTTTTGATCTCCTCTTTTTTTATCAACAATTCTCTGATACAAAAAGATTATGTTAAATTGATAAAAAAATCAAGAAAAGAGATAATATTAAGCAAATTTCTTTTTAAAATTGCCTGAGAAAGTATTTTTCAAAGGATTAAACGAACGACAAGCCCGAATCACCTCTTGTGCCTCACACAGTGAGTATTTTTTATTGCACAAATCAATTCGATAAAATTCAGGACTCAAATCCTCAACTTCCGGCGCAATATAAAACGGTGTTTTTTTAAGCACCTTTGTTTCACAATTTTCACTTAAAAGAAGAAAAGAATCCTTTCCTTGCCGAATTTCTTCAGACAAAAATTTACGATCACA
The DNA here is from genome assembly GCA_045592885.1 of Alphaproteobacteria bacterium. Taxonomy (GTDB): domain Bacteria; phylum Pseudomonadota; class Alphaproteobacteria; order CAAHEQ01; family UBA3637; genus RGIG4140. The sequence goes on along the minus strand of JAZNVO010000112.1, from coordinate 16,843 downwards.
AACAGAACAGTCATTTTTTCTCACACAATTTGCTGAAATAAATAATTCAATATCCTGATACACAACCAAAGTTGCACAGTCTGATTTTGATAGCAACAATTTCACATTTTCTTTTGTGTCTTCAACACTCAAAGTGATTCCCCTTGCCTTTTCTTCCAGCAAATAAGAAAGAGATTGAGAATTCAAAACACCAATTGTATGGTCAACAAAAATTTTGCAAGCGGGTGGGACAAATTGAAATCCGGAAATATTTCCAATCATAAAATTTTTAAATCCGACTTGAACAAAAGAATTAATTTTCTTTTCCCAAAGTTGTTGCCGTCTCATAACTGGTGGCAAAGATAAAATCAACTTATCTTTTGACAAAAACACAATATCTTGAGGAGTGGACTGTTCATTTAATTTAAAAATAATTTGATCAAAAGAAGATAAATCAAGATCTTTTAACAAATCCAATTGGTCTGTTTTCAAGCTCCATTTATTTTTTTGTTTTTCTTTTTGAAAACTTTGAGGTTTGGGTAAAAAAACTTCTTTTTCTTTGATAATCAATGACTGATATAAACTACGGCGTAATTCATTTAAAACAGAAACGGGAACAAAAAGCCCTTCTTTATTTTCAAGAAATAATTCATTTAATCTAAATGAAAACTCACCGGTTTTTGAAAAACTTGCAACAACGTTATCATATACCTTTTCAACTTGTTTGGCCGGCAAAAATTCTCCATCCAAACAAACCGTTTGATCCAAACAGGTTGCGGTTATTTTATCCTTTAACACACAAACAAGAACATCAATCGATGTTAAATTTTGATATTCATTCGGTTTTGGTTTTTGGTATTTATAAGTTCTTTTTACTTTTGTTGATGAAGCCAAATAAACTTTTGCACCTTTTTTAATAAACGGAGCATTTTGAGGTAATTTAACAGAAGCTTTTTGTCCTTTTTGAATTTCAAAAACACGTTTTTTATTTAAAAACAATTCTTCAGCTGAAAATCCAAAAGGTCTCTCGCTTCCATCAACATCAATTTGAATTCCGTCGAATCTTTCAATGTTTCTCATGGTTTTAAATGTTAAAATACCACCCAAAACAATCTCCACAGACCCAATTAACAATCCACGATGACCAACAAATTCTTCATCAATAACATCCTTATTTTTCCCATTAAAATGTAACGTTGTCCAAGGACGCGCAAAAATTTGTTTTAAATTATCACTTAAAGAAATATCCGTTTTACCAGTATCCAAAATCCGGCGATAATAATCCGTGACCGCACCGACATAAAGAGGTGTTTTCTTCCTCCCTTCAATTTTGAGAGAGAGTCCTTCTAATTTCAAAACCTCTTTTTCAAGAGCCAAATCTTTCATTGAAAATAGATGAGTGAAATTCCCGTCTCTTTCAAAAAGAGAACGGCAGGAATAAACACATTTTCCACGATTGGCACTTCTTGATGTTGTTAATGATGAAAAAAGACACAGCCCACTATATGAATAACAAAGCGCTCCATGAATAAACACTTCAATTTCAACGCCCGACTTTTCTTTAATTTCAACGATTTGACTTAAAGATAACTCTCGAGCTAAAACAACTCTTTCAAAGCCTTGTTTTTTAAGAGCCAACGCCCCTTTCAAGTTATGAACAGCCATTTGTGTGCTCGCATGCAATGCCAACTTCGGAAAACATTTTTTCACAATTCGAGCAACACCTAAATCTTGAACAATAACGGCATCCACATTATATTTATCACACATTGAGAGCATTTTTAAAAGTTCAGGCAATTCACTTTCTTGCATTAACGTGTTAATAGCGACATAAACCTTTTTTCCTTTTGAGTGAGCAAAAGCCGTTATTTCATTCAAATCCTTTTCATCAAAATTAACAGCTTCTGCTCGTGCAGAAAATGATTTGAGCCCCAAATAAATGGCATCTGCTCCAAAATAAAAAGCACTATATGCAGCCTCTTTATCCCCTGCGGGTGCCAAAAGTTCTGTTTTCATTATAAATCCTTTAGTTACTTTTCAAAAATAAGCGTTCCTTCGGTTGCATTTAAAATCGCTTTTTGACCGATAGGAAAAACAATTCTCTCAGGTATATGCCCATATGGAAAACCAGTCACAACGGGAATATTCAAATGATTGAAAAAGCTCGCAAATACCGTTTTCACATCTCCGTCTTGAGGATCTTTTGCCGTGCAATCAGCACATTCAGCCAATATAACACCGGCTAAAGCATCCAAATGCCCGCCAAGACGCAATTGAGTCAACAGTCGATCCATCCGATAAGGCGATTCATGCACCTCTTCAACAACTAACAAAGCATTTTTTAATGAGGGCATATATTTTGTCCCCATTAAAGAAACAAGCATTGTAAGTGTTCCTCCAATCACCTTCCCTTTTGCAACACCCGGAACAATCGTTTTCAAATTTTCAACTTTTAATGCCTCCCCATTAACAGCTTTCAAAAACGACTCCTTTAATAAATCCGAAACCCCTTTAACGGCACAGTCAGCATTAAAACCCGAATAAGAAATTAATCCCGTTTTTCGATATAAAGCCAACTGAAGAGCCGTAATATCACTAAACCCAAAAAACTTTTTATTTGCTTTTTTTATAGCCTTATAGTCGAGCTTGTCCAAAATTCTGGGAGACCCGTATCCTCCTCTTAAAGACACAACAATATCCGACTTTTTATCCGTTAATGCCGTATTTAAATCCAAAGCCCGATCTTCATCCTTCCCCGCCAAATAACGTTCCTCATCAAAAACATGAGGCATAAACCGAACCGAAAAACCTTCTTTTTCAAAAAAAGATTCTATCATTTTTTTTTCGGCAACCGGAGCGGGAGATGCCGGTGCAACAACCGTGACAATTTTCATTCAAACTCCTTTTTTTCTTTAAGAGCCATCAAAATTTCATGAGCAAAATCACTTAAAGATGAATCTCTGGCTCCCATAATAATAATCGTATCTTCTGATTTGACCCTGTCTAAAATATGTTTTTTAACCAAATCCCTTGTCTCAAGATAAACCGCCTTTTTTCCTTGCATAAACAAAGGTTCTGTCACTTCAAATGAAGAAACAGATTTATTAACGGTTCCCCCGGCGTAATAAACAGGCAACATCAAAAAACTAGTTTGATCCGTCAACTCTTCAGCCAGCATACGAATAAGCCCCTCCTTCATCAATTTCAAAGGGGCAAATCCATGGGGTTGAAAAACAACAAACAAATGATTATCCTCTTTCAGCAAAGCCTTCATTGCAGACAATGCCGCTTTGATTTTTTCTTCATTATGGGCATAATCATCAATAACAGTTATTTGATTTATCTCCCCAACTTTTTCAAGACGCCGATGCGTTCCTTTGAAAGAGGATAAAGCTTGAATAGCCGATTCAAGGTCAACTCCCATCAACAGACAGGTTGCAATGGCAGAAAGAGCATTTGAAAGGTTGTGAATTCCGATAAACGGTAATGAATATTCTTTTTTATTCAATTTAAAAGAAATTCCTTGAGCTGATTGAACAACATCAGATGCGAACAATGTTGCACGACTGTCTTTTTCAACCGAAAAAGAAACAGTTTTTATCAAAGGAAGAGAAAGCGTTTTTGTTTCTTCACAATCAAGATTTATCACACACCCTTCCGTTGCTCTTGACAAAAACCTTTCAAACAAGGGTTTGATTTCTTCTAATGGCTTGTGATCTAATGAAACATTGTTTAAAACACTGATCGATGGTTTATATAACTCAATTGATCCATCTGACTCATCTGATTCAATCACAACAATTTCTCCCTCATCAAAAATCAAATTAGAAGGAGCCTCTCCATGATAAGAATTCAACATAATACCCCCGTTAATCATCACCGGGTGTTTTTCTAAACAATAAAGAATATGAGCCGTCATTGCCGTCACACTTGTTTTTCCACTTGTTCCGGCAATAGCAATTTTATTTTTAAAACCATGAAAAATATCTGCCAAAATTTCAGCTCTTTTGTGAATAGGAAGAGAAAGTGTTAATGCCTTTTTCACATCCGGAATACTTTCTTCAACCGCAGAAGAGACAACAAACGAATCTATTTTTTCCGTCACACCGGATCCATCTTGCGGATAAAGCACAATCCCCTTGTTTAACAATCTTTCTTTCATTTCATCATTTTGATTCATATCAAATGAACGATCAGAACCCAAAACACAATGTCCTTTTTGTTGCATAAAAAGTGCAATTGCACTCATACCAATGCCACCGATACCACAGAAAAAAAATGTTGCCATTTGAAATATTTTCCTCTAAACTACAAATAACTTGATGTATTTTAACTTAATTTTAATCAAAAGTAAAGAGAGGTTAAGGATGCGTAAACACTTTTTATACACTGCTGTTTTATTTTCTTTGGTGCCGGTTACCGTATTTGCTTCAAGCGGACTGTTCCCCGAGCTTCAAAAAAAAGAAGAGCAACCCGTTTCAACTGAAACAGAAGAAAAATTTGATATTTTTGATGAATCTGAAGCCATTGAATTAAATAAAAATCCGGAAGAAGAGTATCAAGAAGTGAAAGAAGCAGAACTAAAGGAACCAATTGCAAAACCGGAACCTAAAAAAGAATCAGCAACTGATGAAAATGACAAAAAAGAGGAAAAAGATCCTGTTTTTGAAATTCATCCCCATAACATTCAAATTGTTACACCGCCGACTGGACCAAACTCTCAATTTTGCACCGGCAAGATAACTCTTGAAAATAAATCAGATTATACATTATTGCAATTAAAAGCCTTATTCACATATGGTGGTATAAAAGTTCCATATGCTTTTGCAAATGTCGGGCCGAACAGCTCGGTAACAGGATCCATTACATTGATGGGTCAACCTTGCCAAGACTTGATACGGGCCGTTCCAGTTGAAGCTGAAATTTGCAAAGCTGAAGGCATTTCAGATTCCGAATGTAAATCAATGGTTAAATATACTTTGAGATAAATGAAAATAAGGAGCCTTATTTTTATCACACTTTTTTTGTGTGCTTATTTAAGCGCTCCTTTTTCTTTTGCGACTGTTTTATCACAAAAAGACGTCAAAATTTACAAACAAATTTTTATCGCACACCAAAAGGGGCAATACACAAAAGCAAAAACTCTTGAAAATTCCCTTTCTAACAAATTGTTATCCGGTTACATTTTGTTCGACAAATATTTTTCACCTCGATATAAAACTTCTTCGTCAGAAATAAATTCATTTTTAAGAAAATATCGTCACCTGCCCGTTTCTTCAGATATTTATGCATTAGGGAAGAAAAAAAATTTCAAAATTAAAGCTAAAGCCCCAAAAGATCCAGTTTATGGAAGCAGTGCCAATGCCTGTAGTTTTGTAAAAAGAGATGAGCCGATCAATTTAATTGCAAGACAAAAATTTTCATATCTTTCAGGAAACAAAAAAAAAGAAGCACTTAAAATTTCAAAAAGATTAAAATCACTCATTGAAAAAGACAGATTAACACACGCGCTCACTCTTTTAAATGAAAAAAACACAAAAAATCTTTTCAAACAAAGAGACATTGATATTGTGTTATCTGCCATCGGATTTTCATTCTTTTTAAACGGGAATGATGAACAGGCACTTAACCTTTCAAAAAAGGCAATCTTTGGATCCGGGGACGAACTTCCGTTGGCTCATTGGACTGCCGGTCTAGCTTCATGGCGACAACAAAATTATAAAAATGCCGCCCGTTTTTTTGAATCGGCAGCGCTCCATGATGAAGGTTATCCTCTTTTAAAATCAAGTGCTTCTTTTTGGGCGGCTCGCGCTTACTTAAAAGAAGGAGATTTTAAAAAAATAGGTGACTTTTTAGAATTGGCGGCTGAACAACCTCGCACTTTTTATGGTCTTTTAGCTCTTTATATGATCGGCAACAATTTAGAAGATATTTTAGATGAAGAAACTCACCAACCCACAACCCGTACAGCAAAATTTTCTCATCCGGCATTGAATCGTTTTTATGCTCTTAAACAAGTTGGCAAAAAACATTTTGCAGACAAAGAATTAACCGCTCTTTATCTTTCATTAAGCGAAGAAAAAAAAGAAGCGTTAATCAACCTTGCAAAACAAAAAAATTTTTATAAAGACCTGACACAACTGGCCGGCGTATCAACGGATACGAAAGAACGCTATCCGTTACCTGCTTGGAAACCACTCAACAACTGGAAAGTGAAAAAGGAACTTGTTTTCGCTTTTGTTCGCCAAGAATCTTGCTTTAACAAACATGCCCGCAGTGCTGTCGGCGCAAGAGGACTTATGCAAATCATGCCAAAAACGGGGCGTGTTATAGCAAAAATGAGTCAAATGACCTTTAATTTACATAAAATGGAAAACGAATCGTATAATTTAACCCTCGGACAAAATTATTTGAGCTATTTAATGGGGTTACCTGCCATTGAAGGAAATTTGATTTTCACGGCTGTTGCCTATAATGCCGGTCCCGGAAATCTCATCAAATGGAAAAGCAAAATGAATTACCAAAATGATCCTTTATTATTCATTGAAAGTATTCCGGCAAAAGAAACAAGAGGTTTTGTTGAACGGATTATGGTGAATTATTGGATTTATAATTCACTCACAAAGTCCTCATTGGAAACATTGGAAGCTGTTGTTCACGGCAAATGGCCAATTTATCAATAAATTATTTTATTCCCCGTTCCGGTAATTGAACTTGAACATTTTGATCCGGTGTTTGAGAAACTTGAACGGCTCTTTCCGCAATTGCACTTGTCGCATCCGGTTGCCGTTGTTCAGGTTGAGCACCGGCTCTGGCAGTGTTCTCACTTTGTATCGGTTGAGCCGATTCCTTTAACGCAACAGGAACAGGGGGTGGAGAGGATATCGGCGATGGTCGATCTTTCAACAACCCTCGCATCTGTTCGCGAGCAGCCATAATTTGAGAATCTATCGGAGCCATACCGGCCCGAACAACATCCTTCATTTCATTGGCCAATGGTGATGTTGACAAACCGTTACGAATCGTCCTCATGGTCTGCATTGCCGCCACTCTTCCGGCATTTTGAAGAGCCATCGCATCAATCCCCTGTTGTGCTTTTTGCATTTGCAATTCTTCTTTTTGCATCAACAAATGATCCTTATCATTTTGTTGAACAGCTTTTTGAGCTGATTGAATCTGCTCATTTTTGTGCGTTTCTCTTTGTTGTTCTTGTTTATCATTCAAACGATGTTGCTCTGCTAAAACAGATTTTTCTTCCTGTTTAATTTTTTCTGTTTCATTTTTCTTTTCAGTTGCAAGAATGCGTTTTTCATCCGTTTCAGCACGTTGAAGAATTTGTTTCATCTCTGTTCCGGTCAATTCGTGTTTTCTTTGTTCAACGGATTTTAAATGCGCCACTTTTTCCACAATCGGTTGAGTCACTCGAACCTCTTCCGGTTGTTTTGTTTTTTGCCTCTCCTGTGGTAAAATTTCTTTTCTCGTCACTTGCACTTGTGGGGTCGTCTTAGGCTGCTCTATTTTTACCGAAACCTCTTTTTGCAAATCTTTTATTAACACTTTGGTTGCAGGATCATTCATCGCCTGCTTTTTCAAACCTTTTATCCCCGTTTTTAACAAAGAGGAATTATTTTTTCCGGCGACCTTTTGTTTCCAGTATTTGGCAGCCTGTCTTCCCAATAAAACATCTTTCAAATAAGCCTTAAATCCCAAACCTAACAATAATTCATCCGTGATATTTTGCTTGGGCAAATCTCCGTTTCTGATACGAGCCCCCTCAACTCCATAAAGTAACACATCAAAAAATTTTTGAATGGGACTTTTTTGTGGTTTTAAGGGATTAGGGCCTTTTTTAAGATCCATATTTTCCCGATGCATAAAAAATTGAAACGGATTTTTAAAAACAGATTGGGGTTTTATTTCTTCTTGTTTTAATTCATTTTCACTTTCAGTATCCGGATCGGCAGACCCACCCGTTTCAGAATCATCGTCATCATCATCTTCGTCATCAAAATCATCATCCGTTTCTGGATCGTCTGAATCTGTCGGAAAAAGTTTTTTCTTTTTTTTCTTTTTTTTTCGCAAAGGCAAAGGATATGGATAGACAGGCTTATATTCCCCGTCATCAGCCGCTTTTTCCAAAACATCTAATTGATTTTCTTGTTCTTGTGCAACCATTGGTCCCCCCAAAAAAGAAAAACTTTCTTTTTTTATTATACACCAAAAGCCTTTTTTTAGCAATAAAAATAATGAAGCTCAAAATATTCTTGATTTTTGAGAGAAATTATGCCTAAATGATAACCAGATTTGAACAAAATCTAAGCAACTAAAAATAAACTTTAATTAAAGGAGAATAATATATGACAGTTCGTGTTGCTATTAACGGTTTCGGCCGTATCGGACGCTTGGTTTATCGTGCATTTTTAGAATCAGGTAGAAAAGATATTGATATCGTTGCCATCAACGATTTAGGAGATGCAAACGCCAATGCTTATCTTTTAAAATATGACTCTGTTCACCGTGCAACATCTTTTGATGTTCGTGCAGAAGGTGAATACATCATTGCCGGCGATTATAAAACAAAAGTTATCGCTCAACGCGATCCGACACAATTGCCGTGGAAAGAAATGGATATTGATATCGTGATGGAATGCACAGGTATCTTCACTGCTAAAGAAAAAGCCATGGTTCACATCAATGCCGGTGCAAAACGCGTTCTCGTTTCCGCTCCATCACAAGGTGCAGATAAAACAATCGTTTATGGTGTTAACCAAAACACATTAACAGCTGATGACTTGGTTGTTTCAAATGCTTCTTGCACAACAAACTGCTTGGCTCCAGTTGCCTATGTTTTAGATAAAGAATTCGGCATCGAACAAGGATTTATGACAACAATTCACTCTTACACAAACGATCAAAAAATCCTAGATCAAGTTCACAAAGATTTGTATCGTTCACGCGCTGCCGCTATGAGCATGATTCCAACATCAACAGGTGCTGCAAAAGCCGTTGGATTGGTTTTACCACAATTGGCCGGCAAATTGGATGGCGTTTCAATTCGCGTTCCGACACCGGATGTTTCAATCGTTGACGCAAACCTCATCTTGAAAAAAGCCGTCACAAAAGAAGAAGTCAATGCCGTTATGAAAAAATACTCTGAAACGGAATTAAAAGGTATTTTAGGTTACAACGAACAACCGCTCGTTTCCATCGACTTCACTCACAACCCGCATTCATCAACATTTGATGCAAATGGCACAAAAGTGATGGGTGGAACACAATTGCGTGTGATGAGCTGGTATGACAACGAATGGGGTTTCTCAAATCGTATGCTTGATACAGCTGCTTACATGGGTAGCTTAATCAAATAATTTTTAAAAGAGGCAAAAGCCTCCTTTAAAAAGGAAAACCTTAAAGGAGGGATGTGTAATTTTTTTTACAACTCCCTCCTTATTATTTTTTTATAGGATTTTATTATGACATACAAAACATTAAGTGATTTTGATTTTCAAGGTAAAACTGTTTTTGTCCGTGCTGATTTAAACGTTCCGGCAAAAGACGGTGTTATCACAGATACAACCCGAATCGACCGCTTTGTTCCAACTTTAAAAGAACTGAATGAAAAAGGAGCCAAAGTTGTGGTTGCTTCTCACTTTGGTCGTCCAAAAGGTGAAAAAAATCCGGATTTTTCAATGGCATTTTTAGCTCCGGCTCTTGAAAAAGCAAGTGGGTTAAACGTAACTTTCGTTAACGATTGTATCGGAAATGAAAGAGATACTGCCATTCGTGAAATGAGTGAAGGCGATGTTATCTTGCTCGAAAATTTGCGTTATTATGCCGGCGAAGAAAAAAATGACAAAGAATTTTCAGAACAATTAGCAAGTGGCATTGATATCTATGTTGACGATGCTTTTTCAACAGCACACAGAGCTCATGCTTCAACAGAAGGAATGGCACACTTATTTCCAAGAGCAGCTGGTCGACTTATGCAAGAAGAATTGGAAGCCTTGGATAAAGCTCTCGGAAATCCGGAACGTCCGGCAGTTGCCATTGTCGGCGGGTCAAAAGTTTCAACAAAATTAGATTTGCTCGGAAACTTGGTTAAAAAAGTTGATTATTTGTGTATCGGTGGCGGGATGGCACACACATTCTTGGCTGCTCAAGGAATTCCAATGGGTGAAGGATCTCTCGTTGAAACAGGAATGATTTCAACAGCTAAAGAAATTATGGATAATGCAGGTTCTTGCAAAATTGTTCTTCCGGTTGATCTTGTTTGGGCCGATAAATTTGGTGAAGGTCAAGAACCGCATACTTCTGATGCTTCCGAAGTTCCTGCCGGAAAAGTGTTGCTTGATATTGGAGAAAAATCCGTTCAAGCATTCATTGATGTTGTAAAAAAATCAAAAACACTCATATGGAACGGCCCTGTCGGTGCTTTTGAATTAAAGCCATTTGACAAAGGGACAAATGAAATCGCTTCCGAAGTCGCAAAACTCACAAAAGAAGGGAAGCTTACTTCTGTTGCCGGCGGGGGCGACACAGTCTCAGCGCTTAAAAAAGCAGGGGCAGAACCGGACTTGACATATGTATCCGCAGCCGGTGGTGCTTTCCTTGAATGGATGGAAGGCAAATCACTCCCGGGTGTTGCTATTTTGGAAAAATAATTTTTTTCAAGCAAAACAAAAACCACCGAAAAAATCGGTGGTTTTTTTATATCGCAAAATTACATAACTTTCACATTACAATTAACAGGTTTTCTTTGTTTATAAATATGCTGATACGGCCCTGAAATATATCCGATAATTTTATCTTGGCAATCATTTTCTTCAAATTTAACCTCTTTAACAACCTCATTTGAGACTGACATTTTTGAAAAAAAAGTTTTATAAGAACAAATTCCAACAAATAAACAAATGCAAAACAAATAAATCAAACGTTTTTTCATATTACCATCCTTATTCAAGGGACATATCCCTTCGTATAGGCTATATGATAACACGTTTTTCTTATTTTGTCAACTTATTTAGATAATATCAATTAAATTTTATATTATTTCAATAATAACAAGTAAATCAATCTTCTTTTAATCTGGCACCGTTATCTTTTTTTTGAAGATTTACAGATTGAGAAGAAACTTTTTGAATAGTTTGTTTTGGCACTTCGCTTTCTTTTTCAAGAGAATTTTGAGCCCCAAACAATCCCAAATAACAACTGCTCGCCAAAACAATTAACAATGCTGAACAAACTCCCAAATTTGAAATTGGTTCATAATCTTCGTATCTTTTTGTTTGATATTTTTTTGCCATTTCTTTCTCTATTTTCAATAAAAATACAACGCTATCTTGTTTTCCCATCTTTTGAATATAAAATCTGTTCTTTATACTTTTGACAAACAGAATGCTTTGATCTTTCACCACATCCCATCAATGCAAAAACAGATAAAATAATCATAAATCCCAATCCATTTAAACCACTACCATTTGAATGCAAATTTTTTTCATAACGTCTGCGTAATTCAAATTCTTCTTTTTCTAACTTTCGTTTTCTATTTTCTATCATAAAATCCTTACAAATAATTATTATTCATCACCGATTTGACGCGTCTTTTCCCTCAAGCAAGAACGTCTTGTTGCTGAACAAATTTTTTCCGCCCCAATCCTTGTTCTTTTTTGAATCAATTGGGCAACACTCATTTTCTCTTTTTCAACTATTTCTTCATCAGAATTAGTTGCAATCATATCCTGAGACATTGCAATCAACTCTTGAGAAACCGCTCTTAACAATGCAGAGTTCCCATTTTGATTGATAAAAGATACATCAGCTCCGGCTTTAATTAATTGAATGGATATGTCACGTCTTTTAATAAAGGCTGCCCACATCAAAGGAGTCATTTGTTGATTATCTTTCACATCAACTTCAGCACCGGCCTCAATTAATTTCGAAACAATTTTTTCTTTTCCACGCAAAGCAGCAATTAGCAACGGTGTCATTCCCGAATGATCTTTTTTATTTACATCGGCACCCTTTTGAATTAAAAGCTCAACTGTTTCTTCACGACCACCCAATGAGGCCCAAATTAAAGCCGTTGATCCGGTATCTTCTTGTTGATTTACATCAAATCCATGATCGAGCAATAAACGAACGATATCCGTTGCCCCTAACTGAGCAGCCAACAACAAGGGATTTTCCATATTTTCAAAATTAGATTCTTTTTTCGTTTCTTTATTCAATATCAAAGAAACTTTTTCTGTATTCAAATCCCAAATAGCGTCTATTAACTCTTTTTTCATTTTATTCCTATCTTTTATTATATTAAAAACCCTTTCACAAAAGCAAAAGGGCTTGAATTTTATCATATTTTTATTATTTTGTCAAACTATTTTAAAATATTTATATATATGCAAAAGGACATATAAATATCAATCAGATAAATTTATCGTTGATTTTCTACACCAAAAATTCGAGCACCACATTTAGCGCATGCAGCATGAGTTCCAACTTTTTTGGCTTGTATATTTTCAGAAGAAGTAGCTTTTTCATCTTTTGAAATTTTCAAATCATAAGCAACCAATGAGCCACATAAAATTAAAGCTCCACATGAAACCAATCCTAACTCTTTGATATAAGTTGATAACTTAACATTAGCAACATCTTCAAACATTTAATCCTCCTTAAAATTTTTATTATCTGAAAAAAAAATAATCCGATTTCAAATAATGATACTACTATTCAATGACAAACTTAGCCAAGTTTATCATAAAATTATTATTTTGTCAAGTTATTTAAATATATATTTAAAACATATAAAATTTAAAATAATTTTCTAAATCATCTAGACTTTTCAGTTTGAACGTTGTTTTTCAGGTAAAATACTTTGTCCACAATGAGGGCAATACGATTGAGTTGTAATTTTTCTTGGTTGAGATGCTTTTTCTATATGTAAAACTTCACCCGCTGTTTGTTCTGATTTTTCATATTTACTCGCTACATAATATAAACCACCAACCATTGGCGCAATTGCAAGAGCTGCAAAAAATAAACCTGAAAAACAACCGGAATTAGAATCAGAATCAAAATCACAATCACAGTTCATCCAAAATATCCTTTCCTTTTTTAAGCGTCTTATTTTCTTTTGTTAGCAACAAAAGTTGCATGAGTATAACACCTTTTCAAAGAATTATCAAGGAGTTAAACAAAATTAAAATATACTTAATTGCGGGTCCTCTCACCGCTATTTATAGGAAGTTTAATTTTATCTTGAGTGGTAATTTTTTTTGGCATTGCTGGAGCGGATAAAACCTCTTTTGTTGTTGATGATGAAAAGGCTCCCAACAACAAACTTATCCCCAATGTTGATGCAACAGCAATACAAACAGCCCCACCAGAAATCGGTTCATAATCATCAATTTGCTTTGTTGGTGCTTGCTTATTCATATTATCCCTCCTAATAAAAAAACAACTATTCTGCTCTTTGATGGTCAATCGATTTAACTGTTTCTTTTTGAGAAGCTTTTAAAACTTTTTTTGGCACAGGTTTTGACTCTTTTTCAACCTCTTTATTCAGATGATAAACACCTAATATAAAACCTGTAGACAATAAAAAACCCAATACACCCGTTTTCAAACAACTTATAAATTCAGCTTTTGCATCATACATAAAAAAACTCCTTTATTTTCTATAAATTTCTATAAAAATATAGTAAACTTATTTTCAACGAAAAACAAGATAAATTATTCAATTCTTGTAAAAATGGAATAAAAAAAAGAGCTGAGATTATTATCTATCTCAACTCTTTTTTTATTTTAAAGTAATAAAGAATACCAATTAATTTGCTCTTTCTTTTTGATCAGCTTTTTGCTGATTGATTAGAAGGGGCATTTGATTAGATTTTTGAATAATCCTAGGTACCGCTTCAACAGGTTTTATTTCCACTTCTTTTGAAGAAGAAAAAACACCCATATACGCAGCTGTACCTAACACGATTAACAAGGCAGAACAAACACCTATATTTGAAATTGGTTCATAATCTTCACATACTTTTTTTTGCATAATTAAATTTCTTTTTTATCTTGAATGCACAATTTTTTCATTTTCTTTTTAAATTAATATCCCTTTGCAAAAAAAGCAAAGGGATTAAATAAATTTATCGCACATTTTCAGAACCTGAAATACAAGCACCACATTTAGAGCATGCAGCATGCGTTCCAATTTTTTTTGGTTCAAAGTTTGTTTTATTATTACTTACATCAACGACCGTAGGTACAGAAGCAACTTTATCCTCTTTTTGTGATAACATCAAAGCCATATATACAAATGGGAGTGTCATCATTACACCTGTGACTACCCCCATCACTGTCACAGTTTTAAAATCATCTTCATCAAAATATTCAGGCATTTAATCCTCCTATAAATGCTTTATTTAACAAACAACTTGTTGATTATATCACAAAGTTGAAATTTTGTCAACCTTTAAAAAAATCTTCATTTTTCATATTACACATCAACTTGATCTTTTTTTTATATCAAACAGTTGTGTTATTATTTTTTTATAAACCAAATATATTTCTTTATTTATTCTCTTTATCCAAAGAGAACAAACCAATGTTGTCACAAAAAAACAACCCCATCAAAAATTGGTTGTTTCATATATTTTTCTATATTCTCTTTTTTTGCATTCCCACTTTTTATTGCACTTCATTTTGTTCTATTAAATCATTATAAAAATCAATAACATGTTGCTTCCCATATCTGGCAACGCTTAAAATATCGCCACGATATAATCCCATATATTTTGAAACTAAATCATTTAGATGTTCTCTGACAGTAAAATTTATTCTATATCTTTCAGCAACATCTTTGCTCAATGCATAATATAAACCCCATCCATGAACTTGAGCACCCTCTCCACTTCCAATGTATTCAAGTGACGGGTGTTCATAGTCAACACGAGAGGCTGAAAAGGCTTTTTGATAAAGTTTTCCGTCACTATTGACATTTTCATCAGATTGTGATATAGTGGAGTTATCGTTTAAGGAATTTCCCTTAATTCGAATGTTGGACAGGTCGTATATAACCTGTCCTTCTTTTATTGTTTTATTAACCTGTTGTTTTGTTGGTCTATAATTGGTTACATAAAAAGAACCATCATCAACAACTTTAACTATTTGTAAGTGTGGCTTTACCTTACTGTTATCAACAAAAAACTTAAAGTAATTATTCTTTTTACCTTTGTTGACAATAATATTTGGTCTTTCAATAGTTGCAACCATATAATTTAAAAAAGTTTTCCTTTGAGGTTCATTATCATTAACTAAATGATTTAAATGCTCATCTTGTATTTTTATTTTTTCAATTGGAGATTGAATGTGTAAAACACCATTCTCTCCAATATTAAGATGCTTTTTAATATCACTCTTTGTTTTTCCTGTAAATTTTTCAGGTGCGTTTTCAATTAAACCAGCTTTTTCATGAATATCTTTTAATGTGTCAAATACTTTGTTTTCGCCATTAACAAGATATTTGCTTTTATTTGAATCAACATGATAAAAAACACTACCATCTTGCATTACTGCAATGTATTGGTCTTTTAAATAGTCTATGGCTATGAACTGGCTTATTTTTCCAACTCATGCGTTGTTTATCCGTCATGTCAAGTCGATTTTGAACTTCTCTAGCTTCAACTTCGCCTAAAAGTTTTTTGTATTTTTCAAGCGGCGTTTCATAGTTGTCAATCTCTTTTTGAAGTTCTTCAAGCTTTTCTTCAGCTTCTTTTTTCCATTTTTTTGCATCTTTAACTGTATAATGAATATCATCAACTGATAATTCAGGAATAATTGTATCATCACTCCAACCCAAATCCTCTGCTTGTTCAAGATACTTATTGCTTTTTTGCAACATTCTTTTGTTAAAATCAAAATCTTTTCTTAAATCTTCAATGGATGAAAACATTTCAGGACTTCCACCTTTTGCAAAGCCCTCTATTTGTTGTATTGCATGTTGAAGTTCATGTTTTAAAACAGAGCGAATTGTTTTTTTGTCATGCAGGTATTCAGCCAAAACAATCCCATTTCCATTAAATAAAGCAAGAGCTTGCCCAATAAAGCGTTTAGTCACACTCATATTTTTCAAATTAGGATAGGCATTAAAAAGATTATCATCTATCAACAAATCTTTTAATTTAACAATTCCTTCGGCTTCTAACTCTTTTAAACCAGCATTATTTATTTTACTGTCTTTATCACTAATTTCATAACGCCATTTTTCATCTTTAGCTAAAAACCAGCCTGTTTTTTGACGAATTTCTTCGTTGCTTGTTCCTTGCTGTTCCATATCTTTTGCTGAATCAAGAGAGGTTTTTTGTTTGTCAGTGAGGTTAGCATTTTCTCCCACCATCTGATAATAAATATTCGGATTTTCAGGATCAAAAGTTCCTCTGTTATCAACGGATTTGATTTGGTTAGGAGAGAAGACTACAAACTCGGTATAGTGTTGTATTCCGTCATAACCTTGTTCTTTAAGTGCCTCCGAAAATAATGCTCTATACTCGGCTCGTGCTCTTTTTTCTTTATCTTTTACAGATTTAGAAGCAAAAACCCTATCTTTAATTGGCATATCTAGGATAAGACGGCTATCTTTTAACAACTGTTTGTATTTTTTTTGAGTTATAAAATTAGTTTCTTTTAAATATTCAAGTAAATTTACATTATCTGCATTAAATATATTATTTGCTTTCAAATATACTTTCATTACTTTTTTGCCATACGATTTGGCAAATGCTCTACGCATTTCAAAATAAAATCCTTTGCCATAATGACCACTATCTGTTTTACCAAACTTTTCTATATCAAACGTATCAAACTCTGCATT
>JAZNVO010000111.1:0-2570 GCA_045592885.1 Alphaproteobacteria bacterium | reverse complement strand
CATGCAAATCCGTCCTCTTTATCAGGAAGATATGCAATCTTTAGGGGCTCTTACCGGAAAGGGATGCAACCAAACGCAAAGCAATGCCATGTTAAATCGAAATTTAAAAGCACAAATCAAGATGCTAGCAGCCCAAATTATCATGCAAATTGTTCAAATGGAAGTTGATGCCGTTCAACAATTCATCAAAGAACCGACCAAAATTATCACCACTAAACGAGAAGGAGCAAAAAAATGAAAAAATTACTGACTCTTATTTTGTTTCTCTTTCTTTTATCAACAAAAGCAAACGCCATTTGTTTACCATGTGACCCGTGCTGGATTTCAGGTGTCGGCGGACCAATGACGGATTTAGGTGGTGTTGGTGATATGATTATGAAAGGCACCGCAGAAGCCCAAAAACAGGCAAACTATATCAAACAACAGACAGAAGCGATGTGGGACAAAGCCGTCAGTTTGTTACCGGATATGAGTTTTTTAACAAATCTCTTTGATACAAAAACCGAAATCCCTGTTGTTGAAGATAAAAACGGTGAATTTTTTGAGGAGTTAAAATGATGAAAAAAAGTTTCTTATTTTTGTTTGTAGGATCGCTTCTTTTATCCATCCCTTCTTTTGCCGAAACACTTGTTGCAACAGACAAATCTCAAGCGCCGAAAGAAATTATCGTTAAAAGAGCAGACCCTGCAACAAGCAAAGTGTCCAGTATTATGAAAAGCAATATGGATATCTTTGCCGATCAACCGTTTGCCGATCATGAAGGGGATTATGATTTCGTAAAAAAAAGAGAATACATCCGTCAACAGGCAAACCTTCAAATGATGGCCCGAATTTTGGTTTTCAAATATCAAGTCAAACAAATTTTTGCCATTATTGACGATATGGAAAAAAAGGTTGATAATTCTTCAAGAAAAGCATCAAATGAAAATGCTTTAAAATCAAGCGAAAACAAAGTAGCCCTTTTACTCACAACGGCGGCAGCAAAAATAGCTTGGGCAAAATTATTAATTATCCAAAAACAACTCAGAGCCACCCAATTACAATATAATGCCCTTTTGGGATTGGCTTCGGCAAAAAGACACAAAACATATTGGAATCCGGAAGAAGACCTTCCGGGGGAGAACTAAAATGAAGCATTTTTTATTTATCGCATTAACGGGTATCTCTTTTCTTTCATTAACAACTATGGCACAAACAACCCCTGTTGAAGAAGAACAGCTTTCGGATGATTACACGGCTGAAATTGTTTTTTTGGAACGTCTTCATTCCGCACAACAACAAATTCAAACATTAAAAGACGGATATGAAAAACTTGAAAATGAAAAATTAAGAACAGATTTAATCAATCAACGATATGAAGCAATGGAAAATTGCAATATCAATCTTTTATCATCAGTTTATGAAAATCCGAAAGAAGCCTGGCAAAACATCACCAAATCCTATGATGAAAAAGAGTTAAAATTAACACTAGATGTTCTCTCAAGTACACCCAAAAAAACAAGTACCGGAGAAGATGCACATTCAGAAGTAATGGCACACTGGCATTTGGGACGTGATGTTTTACAAGATGTTTATGCCGATCCTCAAAAATACGGCAAAGTCAAAGAAGGACAATCTTTCGACTTATGGGAAGATCAAAAATATCTTTATGCCGATGATGTGACAAATTTCATCACCGCAGTCAATACCGTTTTGGGAAGAACGGGCCGAATCCCCGGGGTCTCAAGCGAAAATAATTTTGAAAAAAATGAAGCCGCTTATCAAGCTTTTTTGTCTTCACTTCCGGCTGATATGCTTGCAAAATTATCAGAAGCACAAAAAGTTTTTCCGAAACCGCCAAAAGCCTTACCTCCGGCTCATGAAATTATGTGGTTTAACGAAGATCCGTCAAAGGCAAAAGTTGTTTTTCCCGAATGGCCGTCTCCGTGGAAAAAATTCATTCAAAGCGGGTTTGAAAAATACAATCCAACAGGTGAAATGGCCGAAACTTTCTTACCGAAATCACTTGTTCTAAAAGAAGAAATCCGCCATCAAACAACTGATGAACAAAACAATCGTTTAAATGTTTATCAAGCTCTTAAAAAAGAAAAAGCAGGTGCTCAAAAAGTTTTAAATATCGTTAAAAACGGGCAAGAAAAATCCGTCAACGGATTCACTCAAAATTTAAAAGAGTTAGGTCTTGAAATGACAATTGACAGCGAAAATATTGACTCGCTTCTTCAGGTTGAACAAGAATTAATTTCACTTAAAACAAAAAACATTAAAAGCGTTCGTGACAAAATCACAAGAAAAAATTCTGATATTCTTGACACAAAAAACAAACCACAAAAGTTCAATGAATATTTGAAACTTTCTTATCCCGAAAAAATAACTCTTTTAGACACTCTTGAAAAAGATTCCGAAGATTATCGAACGCTTAAACAAGTTCTCTTCTCCTCAAGAGCTTATCAAGATTATAACTATGTTAATGCCCTTGAAAAGGACATTTCGGGAGAAATTAATTTTACCACCGCAAATGCTCAAAACATTGATCATATGGTTAAAGAAAATCAAGCTCGAAAAGAATTATT
>JAZNVO010000110.1:0-1544 GCA_045592885.1 Alphaproteobacteria bacterium | reverse complement strand
ATATAACATAATCAGAAAAAAAAATAAAGAGTTTTTTCTTTCTTTTTTTACTTATAGGGTTTAATTTTCTTGAAAAATAATGTTTTTTACTGTATGCTTTTAAAACTTTTCAAATCGTATAAAAATTTATCAGAGGATTTTATGCCGAATAATTTAACAGATATCACGTCAAAACGACGCACATTTGCCATTATTTCACATCCGGATGCCGGTAAAACGACATTAACCGAAAAACTTCTTCTTTTCGGGGGTGCTATTAATCAGGCTGGTGCCGTTAAGGCGCGGGGTGAAAACAGGCGGGCGCACTCTGACTGGATGAAAGTAGAGCAGGAACGGGGTATTTCCGTTGCCTCTTCTGTGATGAGTTTTGAATATGGCGGTTGTTCCTTTAATTTATTGGATACGCCGGGGCATGAAGACTTTTCGGAAGATACGTATCGGGTTTTAACGGCAGTTGATTCGGCAGTGATGGTGATTGATAGCGCTAAAGGGATTGAGGCACAGACGAAAAAACTTTTTGAAGTATGTCGTTTAAGAGATATTCCGATAGTGACGTTTATCAACAAATTGGATCGTGACGGTTTAGAACCATTCAAACTTTTGGAAGAGATTGAGCAAACATTGGCGTTAGATGTGTCGCCGGCTTCTTGGCCGATTGGAATGGGGCGTGATTTTAAAGGATGTTATGATCTATTGAATGATAAATTACGTTTGTTTGAAAAAGGGGCAAGCAAGTCTTCTTTGCCTATTAACTCTGTTGAAATAACAGGTGTTCAAGATGAAAAAATGGAGGTACTGCTTTCAAAAGAAACGGCTGACATTTTGCGTGATGAAATTGAAATGGTTAGAGGTCTTTGTCCTTCTTTTGATAAAGAAGCTTATTTGGAAGGATCGTTAACTCCTGTTTTTTTTGGATCGGCTGTGAATAATTTTGGTGTGAAAGAGCTTTTGGATGCATTGGTTCAATTTGCTCCCGGTCCGAAACCGCAAAGTGCTAACACTCGTCTTGTTTCTCCGGATGAAGAAAAGGTAACGGGTTTTGTTTTTAAAATTCAAGCCAATATGGATCCCAAACATCGGGATAGGATTGCCTTTATGCGTGTTTGTTCCGGTCATTTTAAACGTGGAATGAAGTTGATGCATTTGAGAAGTCAAAAGCAAATGATTTTGCATAATCCGGTGATGTTTTTGGCTCAAGACAGAGAGTTGGCGGAAGAGGCGTTTGCGGGTGATATTATTGGTATTCCGAATCATGGTGGAATGCGTATCGGAGATTCTTTTTCGGAAGGGGAGGGGTTACAATTTAAAGGAATTCCTTCCTTTGCCCCGGAACTTTTGAAAAAAGTGCGACCAGTTGATCCCTTGAAAGCGAAGCATTTAGCAAAAGCGCTTGATCAAATTGCAGAAGAAGGCGGAGCTAGTATTTTTAAGCCGACACATGGATTTGAATGGATTGTTGGTGTTGTCGGTGTGTTGCAGTTTGAGGTTTTGGCTGATCGTATTCGAACGGAATTTGATGTGCCGGTTATTTTTGAACCGACCAG
>JAZNVO010000109.1:0-4801 GCA_045592885.1 Alphaproteobacteria bacterium | reverse complement strand
ACTTTGCATGGTTGCCGGCAAGTTTTTATACAATACCCTTTTATATAGGGCATATGGGTTTTTTTTAATTCCTGTATGGTTGCCGGCAAGTCTTTATACAATACTCTTTATATAGGGCATATGGTTTTTTTTAATTCCTGCATGGTTGCCGGCAAGTTTTTATACAATACCCTTTTATATAGGGCATATGGGTTTTTTTTAATTCCTGTATGGTTGCCGGCAAGTCTTTATATACAATATCCTTTTATATAGGGCATATGGGGTTTTCAATTCCCGTATGGTTGCCGGCAAGTCTTTATACAATAGCCTTTTATATAGGGCATATGTGATAATGGCATATGTGATATATGAAGTATATAAAATGGGATTTGCGGTAAAGGAGGTAATTGAAGCGGGGCGCATAAAGGACGATATGAGAAATCAGCTCAAATGCGAATGAGGGGGTGTTGTTTTTTAATGCCTTCGGCAAGGGTTTGAGTTAAAGAACTTTACAAATGGCTGACAAGATCAACTCTTTTCATCATATGTATATTTGCTGGGGGCATGAACGTGTTGATTGCCCTCGGATTGGTTCAACACTTTAACCGCCTTGTCAATTTCGGCCTGCGAGGTTGTTTGAACTTTTTGTCCGTTTTGGATGCCCGTTATTTTGTCACCCATATAGCCGACGCCGAGTTTTGTTCCCTTCCAGATGCTTTGTGCCGAACCGATGCCTTTTTTCGTTGCATCAATCAACGTGGCGGACAAAATTTGACCTTCCGTTGAATTCAACTGCCAGGTGCTGACAAGTTGATCGGTGATAGCAGGTGAGCCGGAAATGATGTGAATTCCGATATAGGTGAACGCCAAAATGCTGAGCAGGCTGAAACTTGCTTCGGCATTTGCGCCCATGCCGGCCAGCTTTTCAATGCTTTCGGCATTCAAGGTGAGGTCGCCTAACGGATTGGAGCCACTCATAAAGTTGGCAAAATCCATCCCGTTGGAATTCAAAAAGAAGTTCACGAAATTGACGGCGGAAGCTGATGGCATCAATGAGGAAAATCCGATGGTGATGAAACTGACCGAGACGGAGATAATCAAAATTTGAACCATAGAGGCAACAACCAGTTTCCAAGCGTTATTTGCATAAATTCTTGTTGTTTTAAACGCATATGCCACAATGAAGAACGGCATTAACACCAAGACGATGCCGAGTTTTAACACGCTTGTCATAATAAAGTAACCGACCAAAAGGGTGAACACGCTGAACACCATCACCAAAACAAGGCCAAAGAGGGCCACTTGCGGATTGGGTCCGATGAAAGAGCTGACGGTGTTCAAAACCGGAATATCGTTGATGACAGGCGTTGGTGTTGACCGGCCGATACAAACCAGATTTTGACCGATGGCAATCATTGGGGCCGTTTGTTTATATGTGGAACAGGTCAAACACAAAATGGAATTGATGGCACTTGAGGTGAGGAAATTCCCGCTGGTGGCATCATTCTTTTTCATATTGTCACAATAAGAACACTTGCTGACATTTGCCATGCCGATAAGAGAGATAACCTTATCAAACATTGAGCCCTTATCTTTGTTAATGGCAATTGTTTTTTCGGAAAGTTCCATACTCAACGCCGCCGTGAACGAGATGAACGGTGACAGTGTCACGCGATAAAATTGAGCCAGTGGGGCATGCAAAATCAAAGCGATAATCATCACAACCAATGTTTTGTTGAGCAATTTTGTGAAAAATTCGGCGAACTTTTCAAATCCGAATTTGGCAAATGACACCAAAATGGTGACCGTCAACCAAAATAAATAACCGATACCCAGCGTTATTTTGGCCGCATTGTTAATCGCATTATACGATTTGTTGGCCATTTTTTGAATGCCGTGCAAAATGGTTGCCGTCACGTCACAGGGCCAGCATTTATCTTTTTCGGCGGCTGTTTTTAAAAGCATATTGGCAGAAGAGCAGGTGGCTTGGCTGGCAACACCGAGAGCAGCCGCATATTTGATGTAAGAGCGGGCGCATTCATAGTTTTTGTCCCCACCGCCTATAATGGATGGGATTTGACCTTTTTTGTTCCAATAATCCACAATGGCTTGCGCTTTTTTAAGGGCTTTTAAATCAAGCTTTCCTTTGCGTTCGGCTTCACAAACGCTTCCACCCAAATCCGTGAGCCGAAAGCCCGATTGATCCGCCGCTTTGATGTCAGATAAATCCAATTGCGCAAATGAGGGAAGCGCAAAAAGAGAACAAATCAAAAACGAGATCACAAACAGTTTCACTTTTTTAACTTTGACCAAGTAATAAAAAGCACCCCCCAAGACACAAAGGGTTAAGAAAAAGCAAATGCCCGTGATCATATTGACCCATGTCAAATCAACACCTTTAACATCCGCAAAGGCGAAGATAAGCACGGCAAGTATCAATATTTTCAATAATCGTTTCATGTGCTCTCCTTTTTTTATTGTGTTTTATTCCTTTTTGTTTGTTCGATCATATCCCCGCTGGAAACACCGTTTGTATCATTGCCGGAAATGGATGTTCCCGTTTGAATGGCTTCACGACCGGCTTGAACAGCCATAGCTTTGCCGACAGAGGAAAGAACACCCGTTCCCGCCATGGCAGAGCCGACGGCCATTTTTGCCCCGCTGGCCATAAGTGCTTGCATTTTTGAAAATGTTTTGGCAATGGTGGATTTGTTCATTTCGCCGACAAAGTAACTTGTCACGTTCGGGATATCGTTTGTGAGTTTGATCAAACATAAAATCATTCCGAAAAAGGCAAGCCCGTTGTTGTTCATGTTCCCAATCCCCGTGATCAATGTCGGATCCGTGACCATTTTTGTTGGCGAAAACATCAAATGGTTGGCGTCAATGATGGCGATGATGATGCCGATATAGATGCATGTGACCAAAATTTGTGCCACACTTTGGAAGATGAGTTTGAACACTTCGGTGAGATATCCCTTTGTTGACGGGAACACCCAGCCGACCAAAAAGAACGGGAACAAAATGAGCGAAACACCCAATCCCATGAACCCTTCCAATAACAAAAGCGGAAAATAAAACATAAAGTAAAAGAACGTTGCCAAGATAAGCGTTCCACTGGCCACTCCAAAGACATCCACCTGGAACATCATTTTTGCACCCAAGGCAAATCCGCCTTTAAAGGTGTCAAACAAGTTGTAAATCACACCGCTTAAAGCTTCCCCGATTTGAGAGGAAAAGACAGGGTAATTTTTGATTTCTTCATCCAAAAGACCCGAAATGCTCAAAGACGGGAAGGAAAAGAAAGATAAAACGGATAACAACGTGCTTTCAACTTCCAAATTGTTCGGCAAAACCAAGCGGGAAACAAAAATTGTTCCTTGCATGATGGATTCCATAAAAATGGTGATGATTTTTTGCACATATATCGGGGCGGATAAAATAATCCCGACACACGCTGCTTTAAACAACACGGAAAAGATTTTTGGCAAAATGTCTTTCATATTCGGTTCTTTGAGTTGGGAAACCATTTTGCCGATGGTGAACGTGAGCCAGAATAAAACCCCGACGGCAAGCAACATCCGTGCCATTTTGCTGGCCGGGGCATATAAAGCTTGATATGCTTCGCCAATGGCATTCCATGTCACGGTGAAAACAGAACAAGACCAACATTGCGTTGTTGATTCCACAAGACCGAGCAAAACCCCGATTCCCCCCGTGGCGGCACCGGCTTTGCTGCCGTGTTTTAACAATTCGGAAATGTTTTCGGGCGTGAGCAGGTTATTACACCCCGTTAAACACAATAACGGAAACAACAAGAGCAAAAGAGTGATCCCTTTTTTGAAGCGAATCTGATTGAAAAAGTTTTTCATTTTCATTGCTCCCTTTTTTTGTTGTTATAACCCTAAAGCTCCCGGTGGAACGCCGGCATTCGGATCACGCGGTTTGGAAGGATCCTTTTGAGGGCTTGGTTGAGGTGTTGGCGTTGGTGTTGGTGCCGGTGAGCCACCAGCGGTGTCACTTGGCGTGTCGCCGGTGTATTTTCCAGGGGCTTTGGCTTTTGTTCCGCCGGATTCAACAGCTTTAGCCACATCGGAGTTCACACCGCCTCCAAGGCTTTTCACCGCATCCATCAATCCGCTTGCGTTTCCACCCAAAGCGGACATACCGACCCCGCCCAACATCACGCCGAGACCGCCCATGCCTCTCAAAGATTCGGCCATTTGTTTATCCATACCGTCACCGATATTGGCGCCGTAAGATTTGACAATTTGTGTGGCGATTTGAGAAGAGTTTTTGATCATACTGGTTGCCAGCATCCCGAGTGCCAATGTTTTAAGCACGGTTGGTGACAAGATGTTGATGCTTTTGAACAAGTTGAATTCTGTTCCGCTTAACAAAGCAGAGATACCAAGTTCGGCAACACCGCTCCAGCTGTTTAACGGGTTCATGGCTGACATTAATTGGAACACCATAACCATCACAACACCCAAACAAATGAAACAAGCGCAACAGTTCAACAACATTTCCCAAGCGTTTTTCGTGTAACTGGCTGTTGCCGGAAACACCCACAAAACAATCCAAAGCGGGGTTAAAGCCGTCACAAAGGTCAACC
This sequence comes from Alphaproteobacteria bacterium, assembly GCA_045592885.1. Classification (GTDB taxonomy): domain Bacteria; phylum Pseudomonadota; class Alphaproteobacteria; order CAAHEQ01; family UBA3637; genus RGIG4140. The sequence continues at coordinate 207 of JAZNVO010000109.1, read as the reverse complement.
GCACCATGGCGTCAATCAATTTGAACGGAACGGCCAAGAAAATGGCAAAGTAAGCGCCCAAAATAATCAATCCGATTGTGAGCAATTGGAAGTTCGGGATAAAGACCATGTCAATGAGTCCGCCGGCCAAAATAAAGGCACCGAACACCATGCCGGAAATAGCCGAAATGGAACACAACCGCAACAGGCCAACGATTTGTTGCAACA
>JAZNVO010000108.1:0-5233 GCA_045592885.1 Alphaproteobacteria bacterium | reverse complement strand
TTTATATCCAATAATCCCAAAGCCCGTTGTGAGATATAAGATCTGAAAAACGGAGGTTTTAATCGCGCAACACGGCCCCCTTCTTGATCCACACAAATCAAAACATCCTCTCTTTGGATTGTTTCTTTAATTTCCTTAATTAAATTTTTTAATTGAAAAGGTGTTCCAATGTTTCTTAAAAAAAGAGTTACTCCCAATGGATTATGCTTACTTAACAAATACTTTTCTTTATCAGTTAAAGTAACACTTTCAACGGAAACAATCGCACTTTTGATTAAACTCATTCAATTTACCTTTTTTGCAAAATGGACATAAAAAACCCATCCGTATTTGTTCGATACGGAGAATACCTAAATGACTTAACCTCATGAAAAGCCGGATATCTTGAAATAAAATCTTCTACTTGATTTTCATTTTCATCATACGTTAAAGAACAAGTGATATAGACCAAAAAATGACCGTTTTTCACATATGCTTGTGCCGTTGACAAAATATCTGCTTGCGTTCGAGTGATACTTTTAAGTTGTTTTTCGGTTAAACTCCATCTCAAATCCGGACTGCGTCGCCACGTTCCGGTTCCCGTGCAAGGAGCGTCAACAACAACATAATCAAATTTTTTGTGAGTTTCAGGCAATTTAAACACCGGTTTAATAATACTGACATTTGCTCTCCGAGCTCTTTTTGACAGTTCACTCAATCGCTTATAAGAGGCATCATATGCTTGAATAAAACCTCTATTTTTCATCATTTGAGCAAAAATGAGTGACTTTCCGCCTGCTCCTGCACAAAAATCAAATACATCATCATTCGACTTAATACCCGTTTCAAGGGAAAGCAATTGCGCCCCCTCATCCTGAACTTCAATCAATCCTTTTTTAAAAGTCTTTGACTCTTTTAAATTGGCATATTCATTCAAAATAATTCCCAAAGGGGAACGTTCACAAAGAGAAACTTTCAATCCTTCATCTTGTAACAACTTAAAAATTTTTGCCCGATCACCATTGGCTCGCAAAATAATCGGTGCAGTTCCCAACATTGCCTTCAATTCATTTTCAGCATCAGGAATGCGATCTAAAAACCACTCCTGAACTTCCAATCTGACAGGTAACGGCATTTTATCAGAATCAGGTATTCCATTCGTTTTCAAAGTTTTTAACTTAAACAACCAGTCCGTTTGAGGATAAGCATAATTCAATCTGGCCTTAGCTCTGATAGCACTCCATACCAAATCAAGCAAAAGCTTTCTGTCTTCTGCTTCAATATATTTATGTGTTTTGGTATACCCATTCACAATTTCATTTGCAGATGTCGCCGACCCATCTATTTTATTTAACAACTCTGCCGCAATTTGAAAAATATCTTCTTCTTTCATTTTAAACACCTTTTTTAAAAGATATTTTAAAGAGTTTGAATAAAAATGTAAAGAAAATTATGCGCCGATTTTTCTTAAAAAAACAGGCGTTCTAAATAAATTAGAGCGCCTGATAAAAAGATATTATTAATTTTAAGCTTTTAACAAATCCAAAAAGGTTTGTTTTAATGTCATATTACAAGTAATCATTTCTTGAGCATTTACAATATCCATCAATGATGTATTTCCTTTAAAATCAGCCATAAAACCACCGGCTTCTTTGATAAGAAGATATCCGGTTGCAATATCCCAAAGTTTAAAACGGGTGGCAATATAAGCATCATATTGACCAGCTGCAACACTTGCCAACGCCATTGTTGTGCTTCCATTATAACGAACAGAGGCAACCTTTGTAATCACCTTTTCAATCGCTTGACGATTTCGTGTTGAGTTATATCCATTGCTCCCAATCAAAGAACAATCCAAGCTGTTTCTTCCGGAAACACGCAATCTGATATTTCCAGTTGGGGTCATTAAGAAACTACCCTTCCCTTTTTCAGTATAATATAACTCATTTGTAACCGGATTAAATGAAACACCGGCAATAACATCATCATTTTCAAGCAAGGCAACGGAAATTGAAAAACAAGGAACCGCATGCAAAAAGTTTGTTGTTCCGTCAATCGGGTCAATCACCCAATAATACGGACACCCTTCCTTCGGTTCAACACGTTCGCTTTCTTCCGTAATAAAACCATATTCCGGTTTATCTGTACTCAATTGCTCAATCAATGTTTTTTCAGCCATCATATCCGCATTTGAAACAAAATCACCCGGTCCTTTTCTTGAAACTTGCAGACTTGAAACTTCACCAAAATCACGAAGCATTTTTTTCCCGGCTTTTCTGACAGCCCGAACCATAATCGTCATAATCGGTGAAAGAGAATCAAACATGATTTCTTCACGCGTTTTCGGTCGTTCACGACGTTGAGCTTGTGATCTTGGAGTGATGCGTCTTTTTTCCGTTATGAGTGCCATTATTTTGCCCTTTCTACATAGGAGCAATCGGCCGTTGCAACAACAATTTTTTCACCTGCTGTTACAAACGGAGGAATAGATGTTCTCAACCCATTATCCAAAATAGCCGGTTTATAAGATGTTGTAACCGTTTGGCCTTTTAAATAAGGTTCTGTTTCAACAACCGTGCAAATAACATGTAATGGCAATTCAATTCCGACAACTTTACCTTCAATGGTATTGGCCACAACTTCCATATTGTCTTGCAAAAAAGCAACCCCATCTCCCATTAAATCAGCTGGAATTTCAATTTGATCATATGTTTCTTTATTCATAAAATAAAGCGTATCGCCTTCGCGGTATAAATATTGGCAATCAATATTTTCAGATGTTAACTTTTCAATTGTATCTTCCGTTCTGAAACGTTCATTTGTTTTATTACCGCTGGCTAAATCACGCATTTCAACTTGCATGAAGGCACCACCTTTACCAGGTTTTGTCACCTGTGTTTTCATAACTGTCCATTGTTTTCCATTATGTTCGATAATCCAACCCGGTCTAATATTATTTGCTTGTGTTTTCATGCTTTTTCCTTTTCACTAAATTAATAAAATCTTTCTTCACAAATGTGAATCTGTGTTATTTTACAAAAAAAAAGTTTATTTTTCAAGCAAAAAGTGTTTGTAAGATAAAATAATTTAAGAAACCTTAAAAACAAGAACACGCTCAATTTTTCCTAAATCGACAAAAGAATCAACGAAAGAAAATCCGTTTTCATTCATCAATTTAATCACAGCAGACCCCTGCCCTTGACCGATTTCAAAGAAAACAAATCCGGCCTTTTTTAACAATGGTTTGATTTTCTTTGAAAGCTCACGATAAGCTGCAAGACCGTCTTTTCCACCATCCAATGCCCACAGCGGATCATAAATGCGAACAGCCTCATCCAACAAATCAATATCCTTTGTTTCAATATAAGGCGGATTGGAAATAATGATATCATACGTTTGAAGACCCTCCGAAAAATTGGCTGAATAAAAATCTTTTTCAAGAAATTTTGCCGAATAACCGATTGCATTCTTTTTTGCAATCTCTAATGCTTTTGAAGAAATATCAATCCCCGTTCCTTTGGCATTTTTATATTCATACAACAAAGAAACAAGCAAACATCCGCTTCCCGTTCCGATATCAAGTATGTCAAGCGACTGTTCCTTATCAGGAAAAAATTTCAACACCGTCTCAATAAGTGTTTCACTATCAGCTCTGGGATCCAACACATCTTTTGTCACATAAAAATCCAATGCCCAAAAACCCTTAGACCCAACTATTTTTGAAACAGGCTCTCCCTTTTTTCTTCGTTCAACAAAATCTTCAATAACTGTCTTGGTAATAGCCGTCTTTTTTTGCTCACATCCGTCTACAAAAAACTTTGCATCTAAATAAGGAGTTTCAGACACAGTCAAAAGTTTTTGTTCAATAATTCGTATGAAATTATACTTATTCAATTTCAGCCAACCGTGCCATTTGATCTTCTAAAACCAAGGCCTCAACAAACTCATCCAAACCAGCACCGCTAATCACTTCCATTAACTGATAGGATGTTTTGTTAATTCGATGATCCGTTACTCGACCTTGTGGGTAATTATATGTTCTAATACGTTCGGAACGGTCCCCACTACCAACTTGAGATTTTCTATTTTGAGAGCGCTCTTTATCCAATGCCTGCCGTTGCATATCATACAGAGCCGTTCTCAATCGTGTCATTGCCTTATCCTTATTTTTAAATTGAGATCGTTCTTCCTGACATTCAACAGCAATTCCGGTCGGTTTATGCACAATACGAATGGCACTATCCGTTTTATTAACGTGTTGACCACCGGCACCGGATGCCCGACAAGTCGTGATTTCCAAATCCGCCTCATTAATTTCAACATCAACCTCTTGAGCTTCCGGCAAAACAGCCACCGTTGCAGCCGATGTATGAACCCGACCACCCGATTCTGTTTCCGGAACCCGTTGAACCCGATGCGCCCCAGATTCAAATTTTAATCTTGCAAAAACACTATTTCCTGAAATTTGAGCCACTGCTTCTTTATACCCGCCCAATCCCGTTTCATTTAACGATAAAACTTCGAAACGCCATCCTTTTAAAGCGGCATATCTTTCATACATTCTGAATAACTCTGCTCCGAATAAAGCCGCCTCTTCTCCTCCCGTTCCGGCTCGGACTTCCAAAATAACGTTCCGGTCATCTGCTTCATCTTTTGGCAACAGCAAAATTTGAATCTGTTTTTCAAGAGCTTCTATTTCTTCTTTCAATGCATAAAACTCTTCCTCAGCCATTGATTTCATTTCCGCATCAAGCGTTTCATCTTGAAGCATCATCTCGGCATCATTGAAATCCGACAAGGATTTTTTATATTTCTGTCCGGCTTTATAAACTTCTTCCAAAGAACTCAACTCCTTTGAAAGCTTAACAAACTCATCACTTGAAAGCTCTTGCGACAACAAACTTGTTACCTCTTCATATCTTGAAATAATCGGATCCAGTTTTTGCTCAAAATTCATTATATTCTCCATAAAAAAAACGCTCCGGTCACCAACCGATATCTCGGAGCGTTCAATAATACCAATCTAATCTAAAAATGTTTCCGGCACTAATTTAATATCTTTAACGACATGACCAAAACGGCCCAACACTTTTTTAAATTCACCATCAACATAAATTGAAACTGCGCCGGCATTTCCTGTTTTCAAAATAACGGGCTCCCCTTCCGTCGGCGCATTATAGCTGTCTCCTTGTTTTAAAACACGGGTAAAAACAACACTGTCACCGGATTTAATTTCAAAGTCGGATCGTAGCCA
>JAZNVO010000107.1:0-6066 GCA_045592885.1 Alphaproteobacteria bacterium | reverse complement strand
CACGCACCGTAATAATTGAATCATCTTCACCATATTTAATCGCATTATCAATCAGGTTTTGAAACACATGCAATAACTCTGTTTTATTTCCGATTAAACGGGGAATATCATGCACTAATTTCAATTCAATTTTCTTATGTCGCGCGGATGCTTTCAACTCCAAAGAATCAATCACACTTTGAAGCAAATCCAAAATTAAAATAACGTCTTTTTGCGTGTTTTTTTCCGTCATTTGAATCTTGGATAACACAAGCAAATCTTGAACTAAATGCGTCATTCTATCTGTTTGCTCTGCCATCAGATTCAAAAATTTTTCACGAGCCACTTCATCATCTTTTGCTGCTCCTTGCAATGTTTCAATAAAACCGGATAAAACAGATAAAGGTGTTTTCAATTCATGGCTAGCATTTGCAAAAAAATCAGCCTGTTGTTGTTTGAAAAGTTTTAACTGGGTGATATCATGCATTACCATTACAATTACACCGCCATTTTTTGCAGGAGCCGGCAATTTTTCCAACCGAACTTGAAAAGAATAAAAGCCGTCATCTTCAAAATCCCATTCAAACCATTCTTGTTTACTTTTATCACTTAATAACTGCTCAAAAGCTTTTGAAAAATCCAATTCTTTAAAAAAAGAATGCATCGGTTGATGCAAAACATCATCTCCAAAGAAATTTCTTCCCATTTTATTGATAAAAACAATGTTTTCATTTTCATTAATTAAAAAAAGCGGGTGGGGTAAATTTTCCAAAATACGATCGGCCGAAATGGTTTGATTTGACCAACGATGTTTCACCGATAAAAAGGCATCAGCCAACCGAAAAGAACCGAAAATTCCTTTATGAACATGAGGTAAATCAACATCTCTCCCTTGCGATAAATCTTTTAAATAAGAGATAAATTGCTCTTGTTCGTGAAAAACATAAATCGTCCAGATAACAGAAAGAACAAAAAATGAAATAAAGAAATAAAAGGCTGTTAATAAATTAACCTTCCCTAAAAAAATTAAAAAAACAAGCGCAACAATAATCGGAAGATTCAAAACAAAAATCCGCGCTAAAAACCTAAAAAAATAAAACGGTGTTTTTTTAACTTTTCTTTTTATCATTCATCTATTATAATAGAAAAACAAAGAAAAGGAAAGAATAAAATGAAAACGCCGAAATTAACGCCGATGATGGCACAATATCTTGAGATAAAAAAACAGTACCCGGATTGTTTACTGTTTTATCGCTTGGGAGATTTTTATGAGTTGTTTTTTGAAGATGCAAAAATCGCCTCTTCTTTTTTAGGTTTGGTTCTAACAAGCCGAAACAAAAATGAAGACAATCAAATCCCAATGTGTGGTATTCCATTTCATGCGTATCACACCTATTTAACCCGATTGATTAAAGGGGGATTTAAAGTTGCCATTTGCGAACAAACGGAAGATCCGGCTGAAGCAAAAAAAAGGGGCTCAAATGCAATTGTTAGCAGAGATGTTGTCCGAATTGTCACTGCCGGAACATTAATTGAAGACGATTTATTAGAGGCAAACAAAAACAACTTTTTAGCAACCGTTGTCACAGGATTTGATGATTATGCAATCGCATGGATTGATATGTCAACAGGTGCTTTTTTCACTCAGACAGGAAAAAAAGATGATGTTTATTCTGTTTTATCCCGTATTGATGCTGCAGAAATTTTGTTATCCGAAAACTTTTTTGAAGAAAACAAAAACATCATTAAAGAACAAGATGAAAGATATACCTTTTTAAAACCGGAATCTTTTTCATACATCAAAGGTCAAGACGAGCTCAATTCTTTTTTCAAAAAACCTGATTTAAGCATTTTTGAGCGACACGAGATCATCGCGTGCGGTGTTTTGTTATCTTACATTTTGAATTCCTTAAAAGGAATTAAACCGGCATTAAGACTACCTGAAAAAACAGTTTCGAACAAATTTATGGAAATAGACGCCTCCACACGACAAAGTCTCGAACTTACCACTTCTTTAGCCAACAACAAAAACGAAACCAGTGTTTTGAAAACAATTGATTACACAAAAACCGCCATCGGCGCTCGCATGTTGATCAGTCAACTTTCAACCCCATTATTAGAGAAAGATGAAATTAATAAAAGACTGGATAAGGTTGAATTTTTCATCAATAACTCAATCATTCGCGATAATGTTCGCAATATTTTAAAACAGATGCCGGATATTGAACGGGGATTATCTCGTGTTATGTTGGGAACTAGTGGTCCAAAAGAAATTTTAGCCATAGCTCAAGGATTACAACAAATTCCGGCTATCAGAGCCCAAATATTTAAAGATACGCCTCCACAATCTCTTCAAAATGATTTGATTCAATTAAACGAATATTCTGAAATTGTTCGAGAAGTTTTATCAGCAATCACACAAGACAATACACCTCATTTAGCCAGAACAGGTGGCTTTATCAAAAAGGGATACTACGCCCCCTTGGATGAGTTAATTGATACAGCTGAAAATTCAAAATATACCATTCGAGATTTACAATTAAAATATATCGAACAAACCGGTATTTCAAATATCAAAATTTCATTTAACAATTTAATCGGATATTACATCGAAGTTCCAACAAAATTATCCGATATCCTGATGAATGACAAATCACTCGGATTTATCCACAAGCAAACTATGTTAAACGTTATGCGTTTCACAACGGATGAGTTAATTGAATTTGAAAATAAAATCATTCATGCAAAAGAATTATCATTGCAAATGGAACTTGAAATTTTTGATAAATTAGTGAAAATGATACAAGCTCAGAACGATGCTCTTATTCGTACTTGTATTGCTATTGGAAATATTGATATTGCTTGTTCTCATGCAGCTTATGCCGGAATTTATCAATGCACACGCCCCATCTTAACGGATGATACAACATTTATGATTAAAGCCGGGCGACATCCGGTTGTTGAAAAAGCTCTTCAAAAAGAAAAAATTTCATTCATTCCCAACAATTGTGCAATGGGTGAAGATAAAGAATTACTCTGGATTTTAACAGGTCCGAATATGGCGGGTAAAAGCACCTTTTTAAGACAAAATGCCGTGATTGCCATTTTGGCACAAATCGGTATGTTTGTTCCGGCTGAAGAGGCAATTATCGGTATTGTGGATAAACTTTATTCCCGTGTTGGGGCAAGCGATGATTTAGCAAGAGGTCGATCAACGTTTATGGTGGAAATGATTGAAGTTGCCAGCATTTTAAACGGAGCAACAGAAAAATCATTGGTTATTTTAGATGAGGTTGGACGTGGAACAGCCACTTATGATGGTCTTTCCATCGCGTGGTCAGTCATTGAATATTTGCATGACAAAAACAAATGTCGCGCTTTGTTTGCCACTCACTATCACGAATTAACCGCTCTTGCAAACAGAATGGATAAAATTGCTCTATACACCATGCGTGTTAAAGAATGGCAAGGCGATATTGTTTTTCTTCATGAAATTATGCAAGGAGCAACAGACAGGTCTTACGGTATTCATGTTGGAAAATTGGCCGGACTGCCCGAACCTGTTATCAAACGTGCCGGAGATATTTTGAATCAATTAGAAGAAAAAAAACAAGAGCAAAAACCGCTATTTGATGATTTACCCTTGTTTTCACAAACATTCAATCAAATATCTAAAGAGAAAGAGTCTCCTGTTGTCAATAGTTTAAAAGCTCTTGATATAGATGCTCTTTCCCCAAGAGAAGCTTTAAACCAATTGTATCAACTCAAAAAAATGACAGAGGAGGCCTAAATGCCACCATTCTTATCAAATTTGCTTGCTGCTTTATTTGTATCAGGGTATAGCATTTTCTCGTTTATTTTATTTGTTTTGTTTGCTATTCTTATGCTTTATTTTGCAGCATATATTGCATTACCGCTTTTGATTATTTTTTTAGTTGTTTATTTAATCAAAAGATCCGGAAAGATATTCACATTGAAAATTACACCTGAAATTAACATCAAAGAAAAACAAACCTCTCAAAAAGATACACATATCATTGATGTCGACTATACGGAAATAAAATAATATTTTTTAATATCTTTGGTATATTATTTATTTTTAAAGATTTTTTTCTCTTGAATCAAACAAAAAGAGGAATTATTTCTTTTTTGTTTTAAAAGGAGAAAAAAAATGAACATACTTATCAAAATATTAGCCGTTGTTTGTTTAATCGGCGCATTAAATTGGGGATTAATCGGAATTTTCGGATTTGATCTAGTTGCAGCAATTTTTGGACCAATGAGCTTATTATCCAGACTGATTTATTCTTTGGTTGGAATCAGTGCTGTTTTGCTTGTTGCCTTATCTTTAAAAGAAAACAAATATCTTTCTTAAAAAAACAATTAATTTTTATATTCAAAAGCCCTGAAATCAAATTCAGGGCTTTTTGTTAGATTATGCCTGTTCCAAATAAGCTTGAACCAGCGCATCCGTATCTTGAATTTGTTTTGAAAGACGTTCCGCCAAAATAACACTTTTGTTCCCTGAAGAATAAATCTTTAAAAGTGGTCCCAAACCGCTTAAATCAACATCAAGAATAACAGATTCATGAATAGCAGGTCTTGAGACTAAAATGGCATATTTTCTTTCAGCAAACTCTTTTCCCATAATGAAATTCATTTCTCGAGGCGTTAAATTCCATGTAGCATAATCGGAAGGATTAGCCTGTGGATTTCTAAAGAAAATAACTGTCTGGCACTGACCTCTAATAACATCCCCTAACCCATTATCATCCAAAAATCTCGGTTGCTGGAAGGCACATAAATAGGCTTGTCTTTTTTTACGACCTTCACGCAAACCGACAATAAAACTGTCTTTAAACATCGGATGTTCAAGCATTGGAGCTGTTTCGTCGATCATAATCAAACTTGGCGTTCCCATAACGGTTGAAAGAGTTTGAATACGATACATGACATAGCTGATAACAGCTGGTGCCAAAACACTGTCTTGGAAAATTGTTGTGAAATCAAAGGCCATATAACGACTTGATAAATCAAGATTATCCGTCAAAGAATTAAATACCCGACCATATTGATCGTCATTAACCCAACGGAACAATTCTCGACGCATAAATCCATTCGGAGCAAAACAACTTTTATATAGATTTTTAAGCAACCGTTCATCTGGTTTCAAATATTCAAAAGCAGTTGTAACGGCACGAGCAATTTCTTGTTCCGAAACAGCATCAATACCACCGGTAATATCGCGCATCCACGTTCTTAAAAACGCCCGTGTATCAGCCGAATCCGGAACGGCAAACGGGTTCAAGGAAACAGATTCTTCTCCCCCATCAAAACGAACATATGGAGCCCCTTGCATTAACGCAAAAACTTTTGCACCGTTATTTCTGTCAAAAAAATACGTTCTTAAATCCGGAATACGCATAGATTGACCAGCCAAGAATGAAAACAATGTTGTTTTACCTTGTCCTGTCGGTCCAATTAAAGCGGTATGAGCCACAGCATATGGTTCTTCAGATACGTGAAATTGGAAGGCATAAGCCGTCCCTGTAATTGTTCTAAAATAAGAAAGAGGCATTGGACCCCAGTCAGATTTTTGACGTCCTTCAGCTGCTTTATCAATACAAACAGCACAGGCAACAACTCTTGAAAGATATAAAAATGTTCTCGGATAAACTTCGTAAGTCGGAAATTGAGCAAAAAATGTTGCTTGTGCCGCCCACCCTTCTCTAACCGGTGTAACATTATATAACCGACAAATTTTTTCAATTTCTTCTTGTCCAAATTTGAGTTCATTTTTTGACTTACCAAACACAAAAACAGTCATAGCATATTCATTAAGTGTTTGCCCATCCGAATCAGACTGATCCATCCATTCAAGAGCGGTGTTATATTGAGCCAAAACGTTTGTTGAAAAAGTGGTTAACCAAGCCATTCTTCGTTGTTGCATTAAAAGCATATTTGCCTTTACCGTTGGAATAGCCTTAATGTTGTGAACAAGTGTAACTTCACAATCAATGCTCAAAATGTCAGCAATCATTTGTTCATCCATAAAATCGCCCGGTTTTCTAACACCGATACAAAGAG
>JAZNVO010000106.1:0-4992 GCA_045592885.1 Alphaproteobacteria bacterium | reverse complement strand
GAACGACATGGCTACGATCCGACTTGGATTTGAGATTGACTCGTTTGGGAATTGAATATGATTGCGTGGGGGAAGAAAGAAAAACAGCTTTCCTTCAAAAAGAAGCTTTGATGAAAGAGGCAAAAGATTTAGTCTCAACGTTATATAGAACCCCCAAAGAATTGAATGAGTTGGGTTTTATGGTTAATGCAGACGGCAAAAAAAGAACACCTTATGACCTTCTTTCAATGAATGGTGTTTCATGGCAAGATGTGGTTTGTGTTTGGCCGGTTTTGAAAGATATCAGAGAAGATGTTGCCGAACAACTTGAAATTGAGGGTCGGTATCATGGATATTTGTTGCGCCAAAAAACAGATATTGATTCGTTTAAAAAAGATGAAGCCTTGAAAATTCCTTATGAAACGGATTATGCGCTTATTGGAGGTCTTTCAAATGAAATTCAAATGCGTTTGATGAAAGAAAAACCACTCACCGTTGGGGCAATGACAAGAATGCAAGGGATAACACCGGCAGCTGTGACGGCTGTAATTGCGTATTTGAAAAAAAACAAATAGATTGTTTTGATTTTTCTTCTCTCTTGACAAATCTTTTTTCAAAACACACCTATAAAAGTGACCAACGGGGTGAAAAAACCTCTATAATCAACGCATTTAATTAATCATTTTTTTAGGGATTTGAAGATGAAAAAAGAAATCAATAAAGAATTATGTTTGTCGCCTGAAGAAAGAAAAATCCTGAAACAGGAAATTGATGTGGCATGGGATGAATTGCCACTTGAGTTAAAGCAATTCATTTTTGAAGCTAAAACTCAAAATTTGAAAGTGCTTTATATGTTGCAAGATTGGGCAAAGAAAAACAACCATGAAACAATGTTAGAATTGTTGTCACGGAAAATCGCTTATAAAGAGGAGAAGATTCAAAAAATGGAATCCTCCTTATCGTAAAAGGAGAATTTGAAAATGAACCAAATCACAAAACCATATCAAAAAGAAGCTTATGCCTTGGGTGATGGGAATTTCTTATCTGAACGTCAGGTAGCAGTTTTAAATCAATTGGCACAAGGGTTTTCGAATAAACAAATTGCACACATTTTGGGTGTTGCTGAGCCGACAATAAAAATGCATGTGAGCTCGTTATTGCGCGCATTTAAAGTTCAAAATCGTGTTCAGATTTTGTTAAAAGCAAAAGAAAAAAACTTTGTGTAAAAATAAAAAAAGAGTGGTGTTTTTTTGATCCGGTTTCATTAAAAAAACCGGATATTTTTTTTATGTTTTTTAATAAAAATAAGTTTGATTTTGATATTTTTATTTGATATTCTTAAAAACATATTTAAGACAATTTTTTTTAAGAGGGTTATATGAAAAAATCACGTTTATTTTTATTTTCATTATTAAGTGCCGGTTTTGCTTTTGCACCTGAAACAAGTGTTTTTGCAACAAATAACACGTCGGCAGAGCCGGCTTCAAATGAGGCAAAAAAAACAATTGAAGTGCCGGTTTATACAAAAGATGACGTGATGTATCAATCCGGTTTGATGGTGAAAAAAACGGATAAAACCCCTATTAATGGCTTGATTCAAAGGAAATATCCTAGTGGTAAGATTGAGGCAAAAGCCTTTTTCTTTGGTGGGCTTCCGCATGGTGAAAGTATTACTTATTATGAAAACGGTCAAGAAAAAACAATTGAAAAATATAATCAAGGTCGTTTACACGGGAAATCTGTTTCTTATTATGAAAATGGCAAATTATTGAATGAATCATATTTTAATATGGGCTTGCCGGAAGGGGTTTCAAAAGTTTATTATCAAACGGGGGATGTTCAATTTGCAACAACATATAAAAATGGCAAACGGAATGGAGAAGATAAAGCTTTTTTTCCGGGTAATAAATTGCAACGTGTTCGAATTTACACAGATGGCCAATTAGATGGTGAGGTTAAAGAATATTATGAAAACGGAAAATTGAAAGGCGAAGGCTTGTTCAAAAAAGAAGGGCCGGACGGAGTTATCAAAACATATTATGAAAATGGTAAATTAAGAACAGAAGAAAATTATAAACAAGGTGTTAAAAACGGGCCATCAAAATCATATTATGACTTTGGTCAACTGATGCAGGAAGAAGAATATAGAAATGATTTATTGACAGGGGTCAGTAAAACATATTATGAAGACGGTAGTGTTGAAAAAGAAGTTCATTATGAAGATGGCAAACAACAAGGGTCTGCCAAAGTGTTTTATAACACTGGTCAATTGAAGTTGGAAGGCACGTATAAAGATGATAAAATTGAAGGAAAACTCATCACTTATTATTTAGATGGGAATGTTCAATCCAGTGTTGAAATGAAAAAAGGCATTTTAGACGGTAAGCTGGTTGAATATTATGAAAACGGGCAAGTTGCTCTTGAAAAAAATTATCAAAACGGAACGGAAGAAGGCCGAGTTGCTGCTTATTATCCGACGGGTCAACTCAAAATGACAACATTGTTTAAAGCCGGTAAAAAAGAAGGGGAATTTTCAAATTATTATGAAGATGGTACGTTATCTACTCGCACAATGTTCAAAAATGACCTTCCGCATGGTGAATTTAAACAATATTTTCCGAGCGGTAAAGTGAATGTGGAAGGTGTTTATGAAAATGGAAAATTGAACGGGAAACAAACAATTTTTTATAATAACGGAGTGATTCAAAGTATTGATTTTTATAAAAATGACAAGTTGGAAGGTGAAAGCAAAACTTTCTTTGATAACGGTGTATTAAGAAGTGTTTCTTTCTTTAAAGACGCTAAAAAAGACGGATCTGCCAAAATTTATGATGAAGAAGGAGCGCTTATTTTGGATATGCAGTTTAAAATGGATGAATTGATTCAAGCCAAAACAAAAAAGATTTTGGAAGAAGAGGCTCAAAAAAATAAAGTGACACCAACTACAAGTGAAACAGAGAAAAAATAAAAAACTTTAAATATTTTGACGAAGATAAAAGTGCTTTACAAAAGCACTTTTATCATTTATCAATAAATGTGACATATATTTGTGTGGAATAATTTAAAGGATTGAACAATGTCAAATTTATCAAAAAAAATGGGAGTGTTTGCTTTTGTTGCGGTAAGTTTCTTTTCTTTTTCCGCGTTAGCAGAAGAGGGATATGAAAAACCGGCTGAATGGCGTGCCAATTTCCGCCGTATCGGATTGGAACTTTCCTCAACAAAAGTGTCAAATGCCAAAGAATATGAAAATTCGCCAGTGACACAATTAAATGCCGATAATCAAAGTTTGATTAAAGGGGTGTTTGATTTTGTTCTTGAATATGAAAATGAAAAATCCCGCTGGGATAATTCCATTTTCTTAAATTACGGACGAACAAAAATCAAAGGCCATGAAGAAGGGGATGTGTCCGAAACAAGTGAAAATGAAGATAAAATTTTGCTCACTTCGGATTACACTTATAAAAAATGGAAATATAAAGGCATTGATTTAGGGCCGTTTGCAAGCGTTGCTTATCAAACGGAATTCACCCGCAATGAAGATGCTCCGCGGATGAAAGTGTTTCGTGGTAAGAGTGGTTTGAAACTTTTGAGTGGTAAATACGTTGAAGAACTTTATGTGGCCGGTGTTGGCGAATATGATATCACATACAGTGATCATGTCAGTAAATTTGCTATGGAAACAGGTTGGCGTTTAGGTCACACGTTAAGAGAAGGGGTCAAAGTTTCAACAGATGGATATTTTAGAAAATATTTCACATATAGCCAATATGTTGGAACGGATTTGAAATATGATTTAAACGTGACGGCAAGAATGGACGTTGATATCACGGATACTCTTACTTTTGGCCCGTATATTTCTTATCGTTTGGCACAATCCAGAGAAGCCGAAAGTCATGCAAGCAACTTGATGATAGGTGTGTCTCTGTCTTACAAAAATTTATTTCAATTATTTAAATAAGAGGAGTATTGAAAAATGAAACTGTTAAATGAATTTAAAAAATTTGCCATGCGTGGTAATGTGCTTGATATGGCTGTTGGTATCATCATCGGGGCTGCTTTTGGAAAGATTGTTGATTCTCTTGTAAAAGATGTGATTATGCCCCCGCTGGGTATTTTGCTCGGAAAAATTGATTTTGCCAATTTGTTCTTTGTTTTGAAAGACGGTACAGGGGCTGCTTCTCCGTATCCGTCTTTATCTGCTGCACAATCAGCTGGTGCTGTGACATTGAATCTCGGTATGTTTTTGAACACGATTATCAGTTTTACAATCGTTGCCTTTGCAGTGTTCATGCTTATCAAAGCTGTGAACACATTGCAAGCCAAATTGGAAGCTGATGAGAAAAAAGCAGAAGAGACAGCTCCGACAACAAAAGAGTGTCCGCACTGTTTTTCAAAGATTGATATTCGTGCAAAAAAATGTCCGCACTGCACAGGGGATATCAAAAAATAACAATGTTGATGAAAAAAGAAAAAAGCGTTCAATTTTGAACGCTTTTTTTGTGTCTTAAAAAAGTTTAATCAAAAACCTTCATCCGTTTTTTGATGTTTAAAAACATTTTCTTTTCAGCTTTTTGTTGAATGCCACCAAAGTTCATTTGAGCAACGAGTTTCCATGAAGTTGGGATTTTGAATGTGTTGGTTACATATTCATCCACGAGTGGATTATAATGTTGTAAATTAGCCCCCAGGTTTAATTCGGTTAAGGCAAGCCAAACCCCATATTGTAACATGCCGGAAGCTTGTTCAGACCATGTGGAAAAATTTTTTTTATAGAGCGGAAATTTTTCTTCAAGAGCCGAGAGGGTATGTTGTTCTTCAAAAAATAAAATGGTTCCGATACCCTTTTTAAACGAATCGATTTTTTCTTTTGTGACGGAAAATTTTTCAGCTGGCGTGATGGGTTTTAACACCTCTTTTGTATTGCACCAAAATCCTTTATACGGATTATTAAATAAAATAAGAATTCGCCCTGTTTGAGAATTAAAGGCTGTTGGAGTGTATTTTAAAACC
>JAZNVO010000105.1:0-4038 GCA_045592885.1 Alphaproteobacteria bacterium | reverse complement strand
CACTTTTGAAGAATGGGATCAAATGGGTCCGAAAACAATTTTTGTTTCAGCAACAGCGGGTCCGTTTGAACTTAATCAGACAAAAGGCGTTTTCACCGAACAAATTATTCGCCCAACTGGTCTTTTAGACCCTGAATGCATTGTTCGACCGGTCGCAGACCAAGTGGATGATTTATTATTTGAAGCAAAAGAAGTGGCCAAAAAAGGAGGACGAGTTTTGGTCACAACACTCACAAAAAAAATGGCAGAAGATTTGACAGATTATTTAAATGAAAACAATGTAAAGGTCAGATATCTGCATTCTGATATTGATACGCTTGAACGCATTCAAATCATCCGTGATTTAAGACTCGGCACTTTTGATGTTTTGGTCGGCATCAACTTGTTAAGAGAAGGACTTGATATTCCTGAAGTTGAACTGGTGGCAATTTTAGATGCCGATAAAGAAGGTTTTTTAAGATCCACAACATCACTTATTCAAACCATCGGACGGGCAGCCAGAAATGAAAATGGACGCGTTATTTTATATGCCGACAAAATCACAAAGTCAATTGCGGCCGCTCTAACAGAAACAAACAGGCGCCGACAAAAACAAATTGATTTTAACTTAAGTCACAACATCAAACCAAAGGGCATTCAAAAAGCCATTCCGGATTTAATTCAAGATTTCAATGATCTTGTCGGTAATCCGAATGACAAAAAGAAAACCGTTGAACTGGAAAAAGAATTACCGCTTTCAATTGAAGAAATAAAAAAACAAATGAAAGCAGCGGCAGAAGCACTGGAATTTGAAACAGCTGCCAAACTCAGAGATAAATTGAGAAAATTGGAACAAATGGCCGTTCAAGATTTTTAAGGAGTAAAAAATGAGGGATCTTTTAATTAAAACACTGATTGTGTTTATTGTTATTTTTGTTTTATACACGGGAACGGCATTTGTTTTATATTGTTTTCAAAAAAATTTTATTTTTCATCCTTCTATAAAAAAAGCAGAGATCACCACTCTTCAGGGGAAAATCAAAAATGTTCAGGAAGTTGATTATCTTCTTCCGGATGGAAAAAAAATTTACGCTTGGTATTTAAAGCCCCAAAAAGGGAAAAAAATTGTTGTTTTTTTTCACGGTAATACCGGCAATCTCGAAACAAACACAACTCAACTTTTTTATTTCAAAAAATTAGGATATGGTTTTTTGATGCCGGAATATGAAGGCTTTGGCGGAATTAAAGGAAATCTATCCCAACAAGAATTGGAGCAAGATGCCAAAACCGCTCTTTTATTTGTTTTAAGTAAAGGATATAAACCCAAAGATATTTTGATATATGGGCACTCCCTTGGCACATATCCGGCCACATTTGGGGCCCATTTTATGGCAAAAGAAAAATCACCCGTTTCTGCTCTTATTTTAGAAGCCCCATTTTATTCCGTTTTGGACATGGCAAAATATATGTTCGGAAATATTTTTCCTTATGATCTACTGTTAAAAGACAAGTTTGAAACAAATTTTTTGATCAAAGACATCAAAACAAAACTTTACATCGGACACGGCAAAAAAGATGAAGTAATTCCTTATACCCAAGGGATAAAACTTTTTGATCAAGCCGTTAATCCGAAAGTATTTTTCTCTTCCGAAACGGATGATCATCATTCGTTGCCGAAAAACGGATTCATTGATGCCGTTTTAAATGAAGACTAACAAAAGACTTGACGGGAGAAAGAATATTTTCTAAACTCTTTTTATAAAAACAAAAAAAGGGTGAAAGATGGGCGTTATCAGATCACGATTAAGAAAAAAAGAAACTGGTGCTTCCAATGCGCAAGGAACTTTGCGTGAACTAAAAAAAATCATCAAACAAAATCTTTCAACTGAAGAAAAATTAAATATCATCACAAAACTCACCGCCAAACAATTGAATACTGATGCTTGTTCTTTTTACATTATGCGCCCCGGGGAAGTTTTGGAATTATATGCCACCTATGGGCTTGACAAAAAAGCGGTTCATGACACGTTTTTACGTATTGGCGAAGGACTGAACGGAGAAGTTGCATTAAGACGAAAACCATTACAGGTTGAAAATGTTTGGTCTCATTCCGGCTTTGTGTATAAACCTGAAACAAAAGAACTTGATTTGAATTCTTTTGCTGCCGTTCCGGTAATTCATCAAGATATTTTAATTGGTGTTTTAAGTGTTCAAAAAAAAGAGCAATATCGTTTCAGCGAAGAAGAAATTGATTTTCTTTTAATCATTTCAATGATTTTGAGTGGAATGCTGTTAAACTTGCTCACACATAATGAAGGAAAAGTTTCAAGCGCAAGAAGGCATAAAAAACTCGATGCCGTTTCCTTGATTTCAGGCCTTGGAATTGGAAAAGCGTATGTACATAAACGCATACAGTTTGACACGATTTTATCAGCTGATAAATTAGGAGAACAAAAAAAACTCATTGCAGCCATTAGAAAAGTAGAAGAAGAAATTTCTCAAAAATTGCTCCTTCCCGATATCACGCACGAACAGGCTGAAATTTTTAAAACCTATTTAATGTTCACCCGTGATAAAGGTTGGGCTAAAAAGATTAATAATGCCATTGAAGCAGGGTTAACGGCAGAAGCTGCCATTCAAAAAGTTTTGAATGAAATTACCGACCGTATGAGTATGATGAGCGACCCGTATATCAAAGAACGGCTGCATGATTTTCAAGATTTGGCCGGTCGGATTACCCGTCACTTAAGTAAAAAACAGGTTAAATCTTCTAAACGTCTTTCAAAAAACACCATTTTGGTTGCAAAAAATTTGGGCCCCGTGGAATTGCTTGATTATGATTTAAGCAAAATCAAAGCCATTGTTTTGGAAGAAGGCTCCCAAACCATGCATATGGCCATTGTGGCAAAATCGTTAAACATTCCCGTTGTCTCCGGCATCAAAGACATTGCCAACAGCATTTTAAATGATGATATCTTAGCTGTTGATGCCGTGAACGGCTTTTTATATATCAATCCATCTGACGAAGTGTTAGACGATTTTGATGAACGATTTAAAACATATAAACAACGCCAAGCACAATACTTACCCTTTAAAAATCAACCAAGTGAAACAAAAGACGGGGTTTATATTTCTTTAAATATCAATGCAGGGTTAGCAGCCGATATCAGCAATACAAAAAACTTTTCGTTTGATGGCATCGGATTATACCGAACGGAATTACCATTTATGTCCGCAAGCGAATTACCTGACTTAAAAGAACAAATTTCAATTTATCAAAATGTTTTCAAAGAAGTTGGGGACAAAAAAATTATTTTCAGAACACTTGATATCGGATCAGATAAAATTTTACCTTACTTTGAAAACAAAAAGGAAGAAAATCCCGCTATGGGATGGCGATCTATTCGTATCACACTTGACAGACGCATCATTTTAAAAACACAATTACGCGCTCTTATCAAAGCAGCCAAAGGCAAAGAGTTAAATGTGATGTTCCCAATGATCACAACAATTGACGAATTAAAAGAAGCCAAAAATTTGTTTTTAAGCGAACTTGCACGTGAAAAAGAAAAAGACGGCATTTTACCAAAAAGCACAAAAATCGGAACAATGATTGAAGTACCCTCTTTGCTATTCCAATTAGATACACTTGCAAAAGAGGTTGATTTTGTCTCAATCGGAACAAATGATTTGGCCCAGTTTTTCTTTGCGACAGACAGAACAAACCCCGTTATTTGGGATAAATATGATGCTTTGTCTCCCGCCTTTTTAAAAGCACTTAAAAACATTTTAGAAGCTTGTCAAAAAAGAGGCGTTGAGTGTTCCGTTTGTGGCGAAATGGCTTCTCGACCGTTGGAGGCATTTGCCCTCATTGCTTTGGGATTTGAAAGATTGTCAATGAATCCGACAGCCCTCGGAGCCGTCAAAGCAGTTACCAGAACAACCAATCAAAAAGAAGCAAATCATTTCATTAATCAACATTTAAATGATCCGGAAGATTCTTTAAGAGCCCTTCTTAAAGCATTTGCAACTGATCATGGGGTTTTAATTTAAAAGAGA
>JAZNVO010000104.1:0-3559 GCA_045592885.1 Alphaproteobacteria bacterium | reverse complement strand
ATATAGTAATATCTTTTTTATCAATTATCAATTAAAAAATATTTTTTTTAATAATATTTCTCATTTTGGTATAAAAAAAACTCCCTTCATCGGGAGTTAAAAGATGGTGGATGTGGCAAGACTCGAACTTGCGACCCTTACGATGTCAACGTAATACTCTAACCACCTGAGCTACACATCCATCTTAAGATAAAGCTATTTATACTCTTTTTATTTTAAAAAAGCAAGAACTTTTTTTATAAATACGGATTTTTTTTATTTCCCTTTATTTTTATTCATCTTTTTCATTCATAAACTGTTAAAACAACCCCTAAAATAATGAAGAAAAAGCAAATAAGTTTTTTCACAATTTCATCCGAGTGCAAATCTTCTTTAAACCTACTCCCACAAAATTTGTATAACACAAAACTATAAAACAACACAAAAATCGGCGTTGTTGAGCTGATCCCTGCCCGAACCATTACCGGCAATAAAGAAAGCGCAAAAATTCCCGTTAAAACAGCAGCTCGATCCACAACTTCCATTAACATTAAAAGGGGAAAATTATTTTTAAATACCTTAAAATCTTTCTTAATATTTTTGAAAAATTTCGGATGTAAAAGAGCCAAAAACAAAAATACATCAGACAAAATCGTATAATAAAAACAAAAACTGAGCCAAGTCATTTCAAACAATGCTTTTTTTGAAAAAATAGTGCTAAGCGTTATCATCAAAGAAGCGATAAACATCAAATAAAAAGCAAAATTAATTTGAAAAGTTACCGCTTTTTTTAAATTTAAAAACAATGTTGCCGCAATAATAATAAAAAATCCGATATATTGCCAAAAATAAAGTTTTTCTCCCACAATTACAAAGGCAAAAACAGGAAGTAAAATCTTTCCGAGGGAAAACATCGCCCCCACAACAGATGTATCAATTTTTTTAAGAGATTTAAAATACGGCACTTGATATAAAATTTCAAACAAAGCCACAATAAACAAAATCGGCCATACTCCTATCGGCACATATAAGATATCCCATCCCCCAAACAAAAGCAAAAAGGGAAGAACAAATAAATTCGTTATCCCTAAATAAAAAATTGTTGCAGAATTCGTTTTAAACATAAAATTAGAGACACGGGCATCTAATATATTTGAAACCGCGTGTAACATTGGGGCAATAAAAGCAATTAATAACGCAAACATAAAATTTCTCTTTTTTCTTTTGTTTAACTCATTTTCATCAAAATTGTCAAACGTCTCCCCATTTCTCTTTTAAAAGTTTTTTATTAAGCAAAAAGGCATTTAACCCCATTCCAAACCAAAATAAAAGTAATAATAAAATAAAATACTTTAAAGATTCAAATCCCCAAAGGGTTGAAAAAATAAGCAACACCGCAAAACTTACAATTCGTCCAATATTTAAAAACATCTCCCGCAAGGCAAAATATTCCGTTTTAAATCGTCTTCTGATTGCCTGTATATTTGCCGTGTTAAACATATTCACTTCGGCCGTTAAATCAAATAATTTTACAGCACTCGCACAACAAAAGTTATAAAAAATAAATGTTCCTTTATCCGGTGCAATCACAAATAAAACAGTTCCGACAAAAGCCATCAAAAAACTCCAACTAATCAGTGAAGTAAACTTTGTATATGACCCATATTTTGCAAATAAAAGATTTGTTAAAAGAGCAACAAAATTAAATACCGCCGTGATAATACCAAGTTTAAAATCCGTTTTGAACAAATAAACGATATAAAGTGTCACAATTGCATTTAATGATCCGATTAACGAAAGACCATTACAAAACTCCATTCGATATAAATTATTAATAATTTCATCTTTTCTCGTTCTTTTATAATATCTCCACAAAGAAAATTTCACCCGTCTTTTAGGCTTTGGCAAACGGAATCTGATAGTTAAAAAAAGCTCTAACAACATTAAAAGAAGCAAGAAAAGAATTGTTTTTGAAATCGAGTCAACCGATAAAAAATATCCCAAAAAAACAGGAGATAAAATTTTGACACCTCCCTTAATCGTGTTCAATACACCTCGAAATGAAATCATCTTTGCTCTAGAAATATTTTCAGAAACCATCAAATTCCAAGTAAATGCTTTAAGTGCTGTCGCTGACCCCAACAACAGCGCTGATATCGGCAGGTAATCAATGATTTTTTCTTTCAAAATCATAATTAATGCCAATGCAACAAAGTTAGTCACAATCCCAACTCGATATAAAAATAATCGATGTCCTTTTTTGATTATATTACCGGTTAAAAATGCCAAAAATAAAACGGCAGCGTAAAACATCATAAAATAAGCCGAAATCGCCCATACATTTTGATCTGCCGTTTTGAAAAAATAGGCAACTAAAAAAGTCGTGATAAAAATATTTGTGATCGTATTCAAGCAATCAGCTGTCATTAACGAAAACGTTAATGAGTGAAAAGGATTAAACTTTTTTAGTTTCAAAAACACGTTATTTTACCAACTCATTCAATAATCTAACACCCCATCCGGTTGCCCCTTTTGGTGTTATCGGTCTTGATTTTTCATATTTATCAACACCAGCAATATCCAAATGAGCCCATGAGGTGCCTTCTTTGATAAATCGATGCAAGAAACAAGCAGCTGTACTGCCACCGGCTAAACGACCACCGATATTTTTCATATCTGCAATATCAGAATCAATCATTTTGTCATATGCTTTGTTCATCGGCAAACGCCAAACTTCTTCATCAACGCTTTTACCGGCAGATAAAATTTCATCTACCAATGCCTCATCATATGAGAAAAGACCAGCATATTCTTCACCAAGGGCAGCCATCACGGCACCGGTTAACGTCGCTAAATCGATAATCTTTTTCACTCCATATGTTTGTTGCATATACCACAAACAATCCCCCAGGACCAAACGGCCTTCCGCATCTGTATTCAAAATTTCAACTGTTTGACCAGATAAAGATGTTACCACATCACCTGGACGTGTTGCCGATCCGGACGGCATATTTTCAACAAGACCGACAATTCCAACAACATTACTTTTAACTTTTCGAAGGGCAAAAGAGCGCATGGAAGCCACCACAACCGCAGCCCCCGTCATATCTTGTTTCATATCCCCCATACCGGCTCCCGGTTTTAATGAAATACCACCGGAATCAAAAGTAACCCCCTTCCCGACAAATCCAATATCAAAAGATTTCTTTTTGGGATTTCCTTTCCACTTCATCACTGCTACTTTTGGTTCATTTTGAGATCCTTGTGCAACAGAAAGTAACATCCCGAATTTTTTCGCTTTCAATTCTTTTAAAGAAAGCACATCAATTTCAAGACCCGTTTCTGATAATTTTTCAATGATTTCGGAAAAAATCTTCGGTGTCAAATGATTGGCCGGCTCTGCACTCAAGGCTCTCGCAAAACAAACACTTTCAAGAATTTTTTTATTTTCGCCAAAGACTTTGCTTGTTTTTGAAGGATTTTCAACCACAAACAAAACTTCTTGAAGGGCTTTTTCATCTTTTTTCTTTGTTAAATATTTATCAAATTTAAAAGAAGACAAAAACATACCGGTAGCAAC
>JAZNVO010000103.1:0-1827 GCA_045592885.1 Alphaproteobacteria bacterium | reverse complement strand
ACTCATCCGATTCTTAAAATTAAAAAAACTTGCTTTATCTAAAAAAATCCACAAGAAAAAGTGAAACATTAAAACAAAAACAAAACAAATAAAATAAAGTTTTTGTGAAAACAATAACGGAGGTAACGGCATGGCTCCTGTATAATTAAAATACATACACAAACCGACAATTCCACCGATAATTGTTGCCAAATTAAATGAAAACAAAGATTTAAATAAATTTACAATCATTAATTCCTCCTAGAACGAACACCACGTCTTCTTTTTTTAGGTTTTGAAGAATCTGAACCAAGTGTTTTAAGACCGGATTGAATATTTGAAACCTGAATGGGGGGCATTTCAATCTTTCCGAGTTCATTTTCTTGAATCAAAAAGATTTGTTGACGGGCTTGGTCAAAATCACGCAATGACATGCTTCCTGACAACTGCTCAATCGCTGTTTGAGCATTCACAAAATGTTGCTCCGCCGCCAGTGAAAGCCAAGCGTATCCCTTTGCAATATCACGAGAAACACCTTCTCCGTTAGCATATATAACCCCCAACATATATTGAGCCGGCGCATACCCTTTCGATGCCGCATAATGATAATATGGAATAGCGTTTGTGATACTTGATGACACACCCGTTCCTTTTCGATGTATTTCACCTAAAGCAAAAAATGATTCAAGATCCCCTTCTTTTGCCGCATATTTATAATGCTGTAAAGCGCCGGCATAATCTCTAAAATCCGGATTATTCAAATAAATTTCTCCAATATATCTCGCAACAATCGGCTTTTCATCCAGAGGAACTTTTTTGAAATATTCAAGCGCAATACTTGTATCTTGCTCAACATGATTTCCATTATAATACATCACACCCAAATTTAAATTAGCAGAGGCATTGTTTTGAGCCGATGCTTTGTAATAAAGATCTATCGCCTTTTTTTTATCTTGAGGCACAAACTGCCCTTCCTCATATAAAAAACCCATCAACGATTGAGCCATATCATAATTTTGATCCAGTGATTTTTGAAGATATTTCAAACCTTCCTTAACATTTTGAGCAACACCCAAACCATTCAGATATAAATATCCGACATAATACTGCGAACGAAAATCTCCAGTATTTGCCAGAGGCAAAAACTCTGTTAACGCACTGGAATAATTTTGCTGTTCAAAAAAAGCCTCTCCTGCCTCAAAATCCGCTTTAGCAGGAAAAACTGAACAAAGAAAGGTGCATAAGAACAATATCTTCTTCATTTTTGTCTCCTTATATAAGCAATTATAACACACTCATAAAAAAAATGAAATATTTTTTATCACTTAAAACAAAAAAAGCGGAACAACCGTCCCGCTTTTTTTTAAAATGCATAAAACTTATTTGTATGTCACAACTTCTGCGCGACGGTTTTGAGCACGACCGGCAGCTGTTTCATTTGAAGCAACCGGATTTTCTTCACCAAAACCTTCTGTTGTGATACGTGTTGCGCAAATACCTTGAGATTCAAGATATGTTGCAACAGATTGTGCACGACGATCAGAAAGTCCCAAGTTGTATGAAGCAGGACCAGTGCTATCCGTATAACCTTTTACCGTGACTTTTTCTGTTTTGTCAGCCGTCATTCTTTCAACAACAGGAGCCAAAGCAGCCACACCTTCTTGTGTCAACACAGATGAATCAAAAGCAAATAAAGCGTTTGCCGGAAGAACAACTTTTGATGTTACTTCACAGCTGCCGTCTGCACACTCATCACACCAGCTGGCACAACCGGAGAGCAAGAGAGCAGATGACATAACAATTGTAGCGATTTGTTTTTTCATATGAAACTCCTAAAAAAAATAATTA
>JAZNVO010000102.1:0-8388 GCA_045592885.1 Alphaproteobacteria bacterium | reverse complement strand
TCTTCCTAAGACCGCTTGGCCTCCGACTTTGGTGGTGCAATTAAAAATAATGCAACTGGAATTATCAAATTTAATGATTTAGCTATTTTTAAAAATAATTCCGCCTTTGAATCTGGGGGTGCTATTATGAATTATGGCCAAGTTGAGTTTAATGGAGGTGTAAAATTTATTGGCAATATCTTAAATTCAGAAGAAGCCATGGGTGGCGCCATTAGAAATAAAGGAAATAATGCCTCTCTTCAATTTAAGGGAACATCTATATTTACAAACAATCGGTCAACAGACAGTGGTGCAATTGAAAGCAATGATGGAACAATTACTTTTGCTGAAAACTCAATCAATATATTTGCAAACAATATAGCTGGCGTTGAATATGGTTCTGGTGGAGCTCTTAGTAATTTTAGAGGAACTTTAACATTTGAAGAAAATTCAAATACTATAGTTATTGGGAATAAAGTTCATTCAACAAGCTCTTATGCTTCAGGAGGCGGCTTTTATAATTCAGGAACAATGAATTTTAAAGGTTCTTTTCTTTTTAGTGATAACTCATCTATGCATAATAACACATTACTAGATGGGCAAGATATACATAATGAAAAGACCATTAATTTTGAATTTGGAAATAATCAAATTGGTATATTAGATAGTGGCATTTATCAAACCAGAGGAACAATCAATAAAACAGGGAGTGGCGTTCTTGTAATTGGTGATAAAACAATTAATTCTTATGGGAACACCTCCTATTTTAACCAAAATAATGGCCTGACAATTGCTCCTGTTGATAAACTTAATTTTGCAAAAATCAATACCATCACTGGTGGAGAACTACGCGTTCATGGAGATAATTTACAAAATCTTAAAGTATCAGTATCTGGAAGTGCGCAACTTTCGTATTTAACCACAGATACAACTGAGCAATTACTCGAATTTTCAAGCGACTTAACATTTGATGGAGCAACGCTTTTATTGGGTGCTTATACACCAGATGAAAAACAAAAAGAACTTGCCTTTGTTTCAGATATAAAAATCCCTTTATTTGATGCTGATGGAAATGTGAGTTTTGATACCAATGGGGATATTTTATATGGCACCTATGATGCAAAAAACAAACTTTTGACAAGTGATACTATTGAACGGGCCACATTTAATCTCAAAACTGATGTTGCAAATACCGATGGCATCAATAAAGTTATATTTAAAGATAGCCTGATTAAATTAGGGCAAAGCACCTATACCGGTGTTTATGAAATTGATTCTAGCAACATAGTCGATTTAAAAAATTCAAAAATTGATAATATTTCATTTTCTAATTTACAAGGAAATGGCGCAAAATTAGGAATTGATATCGATTTTATGAAAGAATCTGATGGATCAATCTCATTAAAAGCCGACAAACTAGCATTAAATGGCTCAAATTATGAGTTTTCAGAAGTCGATATTAATCTATCAAATTCAAATTTATTGAACACTTATGTGGATAATTTAGTATTAGATCAAAATGGAAGCTTTTCATCCAAGATAAGTTATACAACAAGTATTTTAAATGGCAATGCAACATTTAAAAATACAAGCACAAACTTACTTACAGCAACATCACCATACACCTACCGGGTAACAACATTAGGAAAAAATTTAATTTTTGAAGCCAATAAATTATCAGATGATATAACTCCTCTTGAGTATTTGATTTCTTATGATGGTAATAGCACGTTAAAAATGGTAAAAAATGGGACTATTGCAACTTATTCCATTGATAAAATGAAAACTTTTGAACCATTATCTAGTGGCAATAAATTAATTATTGGAACTTCAAGTAATGCAAAAAACAGCTCAATTAATGCAAATGGAAATGATTTATTTATATTAAATAAAGAAGATACAAATCTTACAATTAAAGATTTAAGTATTTTAGGAGCCCAAAAGGTTATAGATAATCAGTTAGGACACGTCACACTTCAAAATATCATTATTTCAGAAACAACAGCAGATACAGCAATAACAAATAATGCTGATATAACACTTAAAAATATAACAGTTGATAAAAATATCCTTAATACTGGAACTATTATTGGCGAAGGAAACATTTCTTTGTCTAGCTTGACTGGAAATGGGAATCTCTTTTTCAATAACGTAACTTTAGATATATCGGATAAAATATCTGGCACAAATAATGTTGTTTCAAATAATATGAATATAATAGGGAACGCAAAAAAAATTAACTTTAATAATCTTGATATTCAAAATGGTTCTCTTTTGGATATTAGCAATAAAAATGTTTTTGTTAACAAGATTAAATTTGGCGAAGATTCAACATTAAGAGTTACATTAAACAGCTTAGAAGATTATGGAACTTTATCATATGATGACATTGAAGGAGATGAAAATTCAAAACTTAATCTTAAATTCACAAATGGCATCAAAGAAAATGGCGTTGTTTATAAAATATTTAACTCCAATAATGAATTGATTTTAATTGAAAATCCTCTATTAGATATCATTGATATGCAAGATGGTTCTTACTCTGTTTCAAAAAAAGCAGCGGCACTTTTAGAAGAAGATTTAGGCTTATCAAACACAGAAGTTAATATTGTAATAGCTTTGCTCAATAAACCTGATGATACAACAAATAAAGATTTTGTTAATATTCAAGAAAACCTTCTAAATCTTTTGCAATCTGACGATAAGAGAGTCTTTTTAACGGCAAAAAAAGCCTTGAACGCATTAGAAGGCGTAGATAGATCGATATATCAATCACAAATCACCAACTTATTCAACCAATTACATATCATCTCTTCCCAAATGGCTTCAAATAATATATCCTCTAAAGTTGGCCGTTCGGGCGGGGAAGAAACACCAAGAGCAAAAGTCTACATCAAAGGGCTTTATGATAGGACAAAATCAAGCATGGGCGAGGGCTTCCGCGCCAGAAGTAAAGGCGCCGTCCTTGGCGTTCAAAGTGAAGTGACGGACACTTTAACTTTGGGCGTTGGATATGCAACAAGCCAAACAACAGCCAAAGAAGATTTGCGCCGAACGGAAGTTGACACGAACACAGGCTTTATTTCAGCCTACTATCAACCAAACGCTTGGTGGGTGAGCGGTCTTGCAACATTCTCAAGAGGCGAATATGAGGAAGAAAAACAAATCCTCTCAAGTATGGGAAAAGCCTCTTACGATGTTGACTCTTGGGGTGCGCAAGTGATGACCGGTTACGATATCAAGCTTGAAAACGCTATCATCACGCCGGAAGTTGGCTTGCGCTATCTCTTTGTTAAACAAGAGGGCTATACCGACACGCTTGGGACAACGGTTGTCGGAACTCAAAGCGATTACTTGACCGCTTTGGTTGGGGTTAAAGGCACTTGGGATATGGGAGCTATTCGCCCGACCGCCGGCGTCACCGTTGGATATGATGTCATCTCTGATGATGTGTCAGCCCTCAACACCCTTGCCAATGGTGCCAGTTACACCGTCAACGGCGAAGCGCTTGATCGCTTAAGCACGGGCGTTTCTCTTGGTGTTGAAGCCGACCTTGGCGAAAGAACGACCTTGAAACTTGAATATTCCGGAACATTCCGCAAGGAATACGTAGATCATAGCGGAATGCTCAAGCTAGAAATGAAGTTTTAGCATTTGCGCCTTATGTTAAAATAAGGCCCTAAGGCGACCCTAAAGCGAAACCGTCAAGTTTATGTATGAGCTATACACTGCACTTGGCGGTTTCATCTTTATTGTCTGCCTTATCATCCTTATTTTAACGCATCACATGAAAGCTGAGAAAATCTCTTAAAAAAGTATTTTGATATCTGTTTATATCCCGCATTTATCCCATTTGTTTGAATCGAACAACTTTTTTATGACATTTCCCTTTTGAGCATTTTTTTCGCCACTGACTTATTTATTTTTTGCGAACTTAAAATGACCGTTTTTAAAAAGTTTTATCCCATCACATAACAGCGAGAACTCCCTTAAAAAATATTTTGGTATCTGTTTATATCCCGCATTTTGGAAGTGGTGTTTTTTTTCGAATTGGAGTTCAAGTTTTAACTTTATGAATATAAAAAAGGTTATTTTTGCAAATTTTTCAGTATATTTATAATCTTTGGTTGAAAATCTTGCAAGTCTTTGATTTGAATGTGTTCTTGTGTGGTATGTGCCAATGTTTCATCCCCAACGCCAAAAATGACGGTGTCAATACCATATTGTTGATAAAATCCGGCCTCTGTTGCATAATCAAAGGAGGTGACAAATGAAGAAGGGGATTCTTTTTGAATGGCGGAAATCAATTTTGATTCCATATTCCCATTAAAGGGTGGTAAATTGTCTGTTTCAAAAAGAGTGACCGGTGTGCCTTTATATTCTTTTGAAAGTGCTTGATGATATGCTTGAATCTGTTTGGTAACTTCATCAAAAAGTTCTTTTTTATCTGCCCGCATTTCAAAATCAATTGTTGCTTCATCCGGAACAAGATTGCATCCCGTTCCGCCTTTTAAAATACCGACATTGAGCGTTAGATTGGTATTTTGATATAAAAGGGCTGTTTGTTCGATGAAACTTGTTAATCTTGCAGCAATATAAAGCGCATTGATACCGGTTTCCGGTTGACTTGAATGACAAGAAACGCCGATGATTTTTGTTTGAAATCCTTTAAATCCTTTATTTTTAATCCCGATTTGAAGATTTGTCGGTTCCAAAACAATGGCATATTGGGGTTTGATGTTTTTTTGAGTAAAAAAGTTAAGAATAGATGTAATCCCTTGACAAGAGGTTTCTTCATCAGAGGTAAAACAAAGAAAAATCGGTGATTTTAATGTTTTCAATTCTTTTAAATTAGAAAGCAAAACAGCGATTGATTGTTTCATATCAACACAGCCACGACCATAGATTGAGTCGTTTATTTGAGTGGCGGTGAATGGATCTGTTTTCCATTCGGTTTCACTTGCAGGAACGGTATCTAAATGACAAGATAGAATAATGCCGTCATCAATATTGTTAAATTCGGAAATATTAATTCCGGCAACAAGATTGAAAAGTTCTCCGGATTTGTTTTTGATACGGGCACAAGAAATTTGTTCTTTTTCAAAATATGATATAATATATTGAATTATTTCGTTGTTTGTTTTGAGAGGGTTATCTGTTTTGATTTTGATTAAATCACTTAAAATTTGAACGACGTTTGTCATTTTGACCTCCTTGTTTAAACAGTTATTGCAAAAATAAACCCCTTTGTCAAGAAGGGTTCATTTTTCTAACCGGCTCGTTGGTAACTGTTTTGATGTGTTGGTAACAAGGCTTGATTATTCCATTTTGTAATGAAGTGAGCGGTTTGCTGTTCTTGAAGCCCCAATTTTGCCACATCTTGAATGGATAATTTATTTTTGACGGCAAATAATGAAAACTCGGGATTTTTATATTTTGAATGTCCTAATGTTTCAAAAATATTGTTTTTTAAAAGAGGAGGGAGTGGGTAATTATTTTCAAGATATTTTGAAATGGTTGAAACGGTTGGTTGTGCCATTCCTGATTTTATCAATCCTTGTTTTAGAATGGTTTGTTCTTGAAGGGATAACGGGTTATCATCATTGATATTGTCAATCAGTTGATTAATCGTTGTTGAAACGGATATGTTTGTTCTATTTCTAGGGATATAAGGGTTTTTGTTTTGAATTTCTTGAAGTTTTTTTAAAATCTCTTCTTGTGAAAGGGATTGACCTTTTCTCTTAGCAGAGAATGCTTGGATTATAGCATTTTTCAAAATATTGTTCATCTCTTCTTTGGTTAATAAAACTCCTGTCAAATAACAAGCTTTTTGTCGCCAGATAAATTCTTTTGAATATTGTTTAAGATATTTAAGGTATTTTCTTTTTTGTTGTTTTGTGAAAGTGTTGAAGTATAAATTCCCGTTTTTGTCTTTTTTAAGCTGATCAACAAATTCTTTTTTTTCTATTTCTTTTTTGATTTTTTTGTTTGCTGTGCTCTCTTTGATTCTTTTGATATCAAGACCTTTCAAAGAAGAGTCATCTAACATCCATTCCATTACATCTTCAGCCAATAAAGTGCCAAGCTGGTCAAATGTCAAACTATGCTTTTTTAAAGCTGCATTAATGTGGTTTTTTCTGTTTTGAAGACTTCTTTTTTTTCGCTCTTTTTGAATTTTTTCTATTTGTGCTGAAAGTTCTTTTAAAAAATCAAAAGGAACTTCAAAGGCAAGGGAAAGACCAAATGAAAATCCAATGTCGGCAAATGTTTTTTGTTTTGAAAGTCTGTCCAATGCCGGCCAAAGAACTTTTTCCCTAAATTTAACCCAATCAAGTTCACCCGACTCATCTTCCAATTCAGAATCATCTAGTATGACAGGTTCTTCAAGAAGTTTTTTGTATTGTTCTTCTTTCTTTGCTTTAAGGTTTTCAATGGAGTTTTCTTCCATATCATTTAAAAATTTTTCGATTAATTTGGCAATTTTTTCATTATAATCTATTTTTTCCATAACAGGAAAATTATCAAACAATTCTTTGGTTTTTAAGGCTTGTTTTACTAAATCAGATTCAGGATTCAACAGTTCTTTATCGATTAATGAGAGTTGATCATAACTTATTTCATTGTTTTGTATTTTTAGGTTAAGTGTTGGTAAGTCTTGATACTTTTGAAGTAATTCCATGCCTTTAAAAAGCTCAAAGGATTTAACGGTGTTTCTAAATAATTGAAACACCAAATTGTTTGAGTTTGTATGAGGGGCAGTAAGATTAATAAAAGCTTTGATTTGATCATCTGTTTTTAATAATCCTTTGGACAGGCTTTCACTCAGATGTGATTTGAAAACAGCCGGTTTATCCAAACCGCACAGAGTTACAAGAGTGCGGACGTTTGTTTCTTGAACAAAGCGGCATTTTTCATAATATGTTTTCATTAATGCCGGCGGAACTGATATTTGAACCATAGGGCTCCTTTTATTAAAATAATGCTATATGAATATGCCTTTTTTTTGAGTTTGTCAAGCATATAATGCAACAAGTATCCGAAAGAAATATGTGTAGAAAACAATTGACAAAATTGCAATATTATGATATTATTTTAAAACTTTAAATTTTAAGAAAGGATTTTTTATGTTGCAAAAAGAAATCAGAACCGCCATTAATGTGGGAAAAATGAATGATGAGGGTATTTTTTTGCACTATCGGTATGATTTTTCGAAAGTGAAAGAGGTTTTAAAAAGCCGTCCTGATTTAATTGATTCGCAAGATGAAGAAGGGAATACCTTATTGCACCATTTGGTGAACCCGTCTGTTATTATTCAAGGATTATCGCTTAAAGAGATATTACAATATAATCCGAATCCATATATCAAAAATAAAGACGGATTAACTCCCCGATTATTTCTTTTGGCTGATGAATCTTTCGCGGATAAAGAGAGTGTTCAAAATATTTTGGCCGCCCATGAGCAAAGTTATATTTCAACTGAAACCGGAAAAATTTTTCAAGGAATTGTTTTGTTGATGACAAAAATGAATGATCCGAAAACGGAAGGAGACACGCTTCTTTCATATCAAGAAAATATGACTGTTTCAGTTTTAAATTTGTTGGGAGAAGGGGATAAAAAATTATCTTATATTCGTGAACAAAATCGTGTGGAAAATCATTGTTTTTCTGTTTTAAAAAGAAAACACTTGATTGAAAATACGCTCTCTTGACTTAAGATTCAAAAAGATTAACGGACAACAGATCATAAAAATTGCATATACATTAAGGATAAATCAATGGAAAATTATGAAAAGTTCAATTTTTTAAGCCAATATGATAAAAAAGAAGAATATATTCCACTTTGGGATTTGGCAAAGAAGTTTTGTTTGAATTCAACTGTTTGTGATGAATTTTCCGGATATATTGTAAGAAATTTTTTAAAAGCACTTTATCTTGATGATCAAGGTCAAAAACAAAGCGTATTCGCTTATCGTCGTCTTAAAAACGGAGTTGTTCGATATTATTTTAAAAAAGCGGCGTTTTCTGAATTTAAAAAGCGTTTTTCTGTGTTTTTAAAGGAAAAGGCTCGTGAATTTGAAAAAGAAGCAAAATGGGTTGATTTAAGAACTTTTTCGCGCATGATGAGCAAGAAAACGTTGCAATCGGATAAGCAATTGAGACAATTTATCATTGATAATTGCTTGAATGATAAGGCTGTTATTTGGGACGAACAGGGTCAAAAAAAAGAGATCTTTTTGTTTAAAAAAGTTTCTGATCGGTATGTTTATATTTTAAAAAAATTAATACCTTTTTTTGCAAAAAAATATGAAGTGGAGCTTAAAAAAATAGGATTCAGTTCTTTAAATACGGATATCAATAATTCAAAAAAAGTCTCCAAAAATGAAGCATATATGCCTCTTTCAAGTTTTA
>JAZNVO010000101.1:0-2291 GCA_045592885.1 Alphaproteobacteria bacterium | reverse complement strand
CACAAGCCCTTCAATTTGATGAAACATCGGTGTGTGCGTCATATCATAATCTCTGCGATATGTGCGCCCCGGAGCAACAATTTTGATCGGCGGTTTTTTGCCTTCCATCGTTCGGATTTGAACACCGGATGTTTGCGTTCTTAAAACTTTATCCGTAGTGTTTTCAATAAAGAACGTTGCCTGCATTTGACGGGCGGGATGAGAAGAAGGAATGTTTAAAGCTTCAAAGTTGTGAAAATCATCTTCAATATCTGGCCCTTCTGCCAAATCAAAGCCCATTTGAGCAAAAATGGAAAGCATTTCTTCCATCACTTGAGAAACCGGATGAATGCGTCCCATTGAGACATTCGGACGCACCGGCAAGGTCACATCCACCATTTCAGATTTCAACCGATCATTCAATTCCTTTTCTTCCAAAAAGATTTTCTTTTCATCAATTAAAGAGACCACTTTTGTTTTAAACACATTCAAAAGCTGACCCATTTGTTTTTTTTCTTCAACGGGTAAGGCACCCAATTCTTTCATCAATGCCGTCACCGAACCGCTTTTTCCCAAAGTTTTCACTCTGATTTCATCTAAAGAAATCAAAGTATCGGCTTGATCAACAGATAATTTGATTTCTTCTTGCAATTTTGCAATTCTTTGTTCCATAAAAAACACCTTTTGTTTCGTTAAATTTTTGTTCATAAAAAAAGATTTTTTTATCTTTTATTATAAGTTCCTCTTATATCATATTTTCTTCAAAAAAGAAAGGAGAAAATAACCTAAAACCCAGGCAAAAGATTTGACAGATACCATTTTTTTTGATATCCTAGAAAAAAGATGGATTTTGCTTAAAGGAAAAACAATGACCGAGCCCCAAAAAAGAACATTGCTTTCAACCTTAACGCGCATTTCTGAATCGGAAGAAATTCGCACTTATGAGCGTTCCTTTTTGAAAAAATATGCAAAAATTCAAAACAATCGATACAATTTTTTTTTGAATCGTCAAAAAGCAGAACAGCCCTCTCTTCCAACCGATCTTTTTTCTCTTCTTAAACAAAAAGATAATTGATTTTTTTATAAAAACTTTTTATCTTTAACAACAGATAAGATTATGTTGTTATTTATTTTAATATTATCAAAAAAAAGCGCCCGACAACGAGCGTTTTTTTTCAACTATCTTGATCTATCTTTTAAAGACGTTTGTTGAGTATCGACCGGCTTTTCGGAATTTTGAGCCAACCGAGAAGAAACTCCACTAGCTTGTTGCGAAACCGATTTTCCCGTCACACCGATAATACTTGAATAATAACCTAAATGAGCTCTCATTTCCGGGGTCAATCCGCTCACAAATCTTTCTTCTTTTTCTTGTGAAATTATTTCTTTGACATCCATTTTATAATATTTTGCTCCAGAATTAGCCAACAATTCAAACATTCCGCCATGACCGCGTTCCAAAGCTAACTGAATCGGGGTTGTTCCTTCAGGAAATCGCCCTCCTAAACCTGCCACATCGTTCACATTTGCACCTGCTTCAATTAACGCTTTAACAACTTGTGGATTATTATACTTAACAGCTAACAGTAAAACATCCGTATTTTTTGCCCAACCACCAGCCGCAATTAATTCTTTGATACATTCAGGGTTCGGGTTTTGAGTTACGGCCATTTCAAAAACAGAAACGTGTGAATTCCATTCCGGAATTGTTTTTCCCGTTTCAGGATCAATAAATAACCCATCTCCATAAGAGGCGGTACCAATTTCATCATTCCCCCATGGATCGCGATCCCAAACTTGGCATGAAATATTATATTGATCATTCACATCAAATTTTTGCCCCAAAGTCCGAGCAACTTGTGGATCAGAATGCGTCGCATAAGCCGGCAAATCGAACAGATAAAAATCTGATGTATCATGCCAAAAGCTATCAAGATCTTCTGCATTAGGAAGAGAGGCAGAAACAAAACTCCCCAATGTTCTTTTGATTTTTTGATGCCTGGCATATAAAAATTCAGAAACCGTCACATCTTCAAGCGGACTTGAATAATGGCCCGCATCTTCATACCCAAAAGAAAGATCTCTCCCATCTTGAACAAAATCATCGTCGTCTAATGATTCTTGTCCTGTTACACGTTTATCTGTCATTTTTCCTCCATTTTTTATATCAAATATTGCTCATACAACAGATAGCACAAAACTTAAAACATAACAAAAAGGAACCCGCCGGCCTAGCCGGCGGGTCTTCATAAACGGCTATAAGCCTCATATTACCAGCAGACCCCTTAAGGGGGTCACTGACGGTCTGCACA